>JBDQOS010000140.1:0-3066 GCA_040261075.1 Flavobacteriales bacterium | reverse complement strand
ATGGTGAACGACATCGACGCCATGGAGAAGCTCGGCATTTACGAGGTGGCTCCCGAGGATTTCGCCTTGTGCGAATTCGTGTGCACGTCGAAGATTCCTGTGCAATCCATCGTTCGCGACGGGTTGGACGCCCTCAAAGTCGAACTCGGCTAACCCTCCGACACCTCGCAAGAAGAACAGAGCAAGATGAAAGCCATTCACAACCTCATTCAATCGATCAAGCCTCACTTTGAGGAAGGCGGCAAGCTGTCGCGTTTCTGGGTGGTGTTCGATTCGTTGGAAACGTTTGCCTTCACACCCGGTCACGTGACGCACTCCGGTGCCCACATCCGCGACGGCATCGACTTGAAGCGCACCATGTTCTTGGTCATTGTGGCCATGGTTCCCTGCCTGCTGTTTGGCATGTGGAACATCGGGCACCAGTACCACCTGAGCTTGGGCCAAACCTCCGACCTCCTCGCCAACGTCCTCGTCGGCGCATGGAAGGTCATCCCCCTCATCGTCGTCAGCTACGGCGTGGGCCTCGGGATTGAATTCCTCTTCGCAGGCATGCGTGGACACAGCATTAACGAGGGCTACCTTGTGTCGGGCATGTTGATCCCGCTCATCATGCCGGTGGACGTGCCGCTTTGGATGGTGGCCTTGGCCGTGGCCTTCGCGGTCGTGGTGGCCAAGGAAGTCTTTGGCGGAACGGGCATGAACATCCTCAACGTGGCCCTCACGGCACGGGCGTTCTTGTTCTTCGCTTACCCCAAGCAGCTCAGCGGTGAGATTTGGATCCACGACGTGGCGGCCAGCAAGGCCGGAGGCATGCTCGTGGACGGCTACACCGGTGCGACGGCCTTGGGCCACCTCGCAGGCACGGTCGGCACGGCCGCGGACCAAGCGAGCGCAGCAACGATGTCCTTGTTCGCGGACGGCGGCATGTTCTCGCTCAGCAACTGCTTCTTGGGCTTGATCCCCGGCTCGGTAGGAGAGACGTCCGCTTTGGCTTGCCTGATTGGGGCTGCGGTCCTCATCTGGACGGGCATCGGAAGCTGGCGCATCATCGCGTCGTTCCTCGCGGGCGGCCTCGTGATGGGCTTCTTGTTCAACCTCATTGGCGCCAACGCCTACATGACCATCAGCCCGATTCACCAAGTCGTGATGGGCGGGTTCATGTTTGGGATGGTGTTCATGGCCACCGACCCGGTCAGTGCAGCCCAAACCAACACGGGCAAACTCTGGTACGGCTTCTTCGGCGGCCTGTTCAGCATCATGATTCGGGTGTTCAACCCGGCGTACCCGGAAGGCGTCATGATGGCCATCCTCTTCATGAACGTGATGGCACCCCTCATTGACCACTACGTGATCGAAGCCAACATCAAGCGCCGTGAAAAGCGCCTGACCGCGGCAACGGCTTAATTCCACGAACGACAGAAACGCACAGTTATGGCGATCAACAAAAACGGAACCGGCTACACGTTTGGCTTTGCCATCGTGATGGTGGTGGTTGTCGGCGCAGCTCTTGCCGCCACGGCCATTTCACTGAAGCCGCTGCAGCAGGCCAACGCGGCAGACAAGAAGATGATGGACATCCTCGGGGCCATCAAGGTGGACGCGCAACGCGACAACGCGAAACAGCTCTTCGCGGAGTACGTCACGTCCCGCGTGGCCATCAACGCATCCGGCACCCAGGTGTCGGTCAAGCAAGGAGATGTGGTTGCGACTGACGCGACGGACCCGTTCAACATTGACATCAAGAAGGACTACCGCTCGCACAAGCCCGCCAAGGGTGACCTGGCGTGGGGCAACGCGGACGACTTGACCTTTCCCGTCTTCGAATGCCAAAAAGAAGGCCAGACCTACTACGTCGTTCCGATGGTGGGTTCTGGACTGTGGGGTCCGATTTGGGGGTACGTGGCGCTTGAGGGCGACATGCAAACCATCTACGGAGCCAAGTTTGACCACAAGACGGAAACCCCGGGTCTCGGTGCCGAGATCAAGGAAGATTTCTTCACGGTCAAGTTCGAAGGCAAGACCCTCGCGGAAGTGGGGCCGACCTACTTCTCGGTCTTGAAAGGAGGCGCCGTGACCAACGAGCACAGCGTGGACGGCATCACGGGGGGCACCATCACGTCCAAGGGCGTCGACGAGATGCTCAACCGCACGATGGGCATCTACCTCAAGTACTTCAACAACGCATCTCAACGCGCCGAACGATGAGCACGGAAACCAACACCGCGGTTGCGCCCAAGCGTGAAAGCTTGTTCAGCAAGAAGAACCGCAAACTCCTCAAGGACCCCTTGAACGACAGCAACCCCATCACCGTGCAGGTGCTGGGCATCTGCTCGGCGCTGGCCATCACGGTGCAGCTCCAGCAGGCCGTCATCATGAGCCTCTCGGTTCTCTTCGTGATGATCGGCGGCAACGTCATCATCTCGTTGCTCCGCAACTTGGTGCCGGACCGCATTCGCATCATCGTCCAGCTCGTGGTCGTGGCGTCGCTTGTGATCATTGTGGACCAGGTCTTGAAGGCCTTCCAGCCGGACATCAGCGAGAAGCTCTCCGTCTTCGTTGGATTGATCATCACGAACTGCATCATCATGGGCCGCCTCGAGGCGTTCGCGCTGGGCAACAAGCCCGGGCCGTCGCTCCTCGACGCGATTGGCAACGCGATGGGCTACGCGTGGATTCTCCTCGCCGTCTCGGTCGTTCGTGAAATTTTCGGCAGCGGGGCCATTTCCTTGCCAGGCATGGGCCAAGTGAAGTTCTTGCCCACGAGCTGGTTCATCTCGGAAGGAGGCTTCTACGAGAACAACAACTTGATGATTCTGCCTCCGATGGCCTTGATCACGGTCGGCATCATCATTTGGATTCAACGCAGCCGCAACGAGGCACTTATCGAAGAAAACTAAGCCATGGAATACCTCAGCATATTCGTGAAGGGCATCTTCATTGAGAACATGATTTTCGCCTACTTCTTGGGCATGTGTTCTTACCTCGCGGTGTCCAAAACCGTCAAAACCGCCAACGGCCTGGGCCTCGCGGTGATCTTCGTGTTGGGCATCACCGTGCCCATCAACT
>JBDQOS010000139.1:0-9870 GCA_040261075.1 Flavobacteriales bacterium | reverse complement strand
ATCTTGTCTTCCCCGTCGTCGGTGTCCCCAGTCAGGTGACCGACGTCAGTGATGTTGCGAACGTAGCGCACCTTGAACCCGAGGTGCTGCAAGTAGCGGTAGACGATGTCGAAGGTCAAAAACGTCCTCACGTTCCCCAAGTGCACGTTGCTGTACACCGTCGGCCCACATACGTACATCCCCACAAAGGGCGGGTTGATGGGTTCAAACTTTTCCTTTTGCCGGGTCAGGCTGTTGCTGATGTGCAGGGCGTCCATGGGTCTCTGTTCAAGTTCTGAATGCAAAGAAAAGCCTTAACGCCGCACCCCGTCGCGGCTGCAAAGAGGTTGTCAACGTCAGGCTGGTTGCTGGAGCCCCTCGAAAACGTGTTCCACCAATCCGGGAACGTCATGGTTTGCGCGCCAGCCCCAATCCCGCTGGGCGGCGAAATCGTCCAGGCTGTTGGGCCAAGAAGCCGCAATTTCTTGCCGGCGATCCGGGAAATACGACACGGCGAATTCAGGCATGTGCGCTCGAATGGCCACCACCAATTCGGCGGGAGTGAAGTCGCAACCGTGCAAATTGTAGGAGGTCCGGACGCGGATGCGCTCGCTCGGGGCAGCCATCAATTCCAACGTGCCCCGAACGGCGTCCTCCATGGACATCATCGGCAGCCGTTCGTTGGCGTCCAAATAGCATGTGAGCTCCTGTCCTGCCGCAGCGCGGTGAAACGCCTCCACCGCGTAATCCGTGGTGCCGCCGCCGGGCTGGGAGCGGAAACCAATCAAGCCCGGATACCGCACGCTTCGAACATCCACACCGAACTTGTCGTGGTAATACTTGCACCACAGTTCGCCTGCGACTTTGGAAAGGCCGTAGACCGTCGTCGGGGTCAATGCCGCGTCCTGCGGTGTGCGGTCCTTGGCGGCGTCGGACCCAAACACGGCAATCGAACTCGGCCAAAACACCTGTTTCACTTTTCCTGCTTTGGCTGCTTCAAGCGCCAAAAGAAGGGGCTTCATGTTGAGGTCCCAAGCAGCCAACGGCATGGTTTCGCCTTTTGCTGACAGCATGGCCACGAGCATGAACATGACGTCGACGTCGTGTTCAAAGAGCAAGGAATTTAAGGCTTCTTCGTCGGTCGCGTCCAACTGCACGAACGTGCTTCGTTGCGCAGCAGGGTGGGGCACAGGTCGGATGTCGGCAAGGAGAACCTGCTCCGGTCCGACGCGCTCTTGAAGCGCGAGCATCAGCTCAATGCCAAGTTGGCCTGCTGCTCCGACAATCAACTGCTTGCCCATGGGAGACGAAGGTAGTGTGAGGGTACCTTTGGGTGGTGAACTCAAACGACTTTCATTACGACTTGCCTGACGAGGCTGTGGCCAAACATCCGGTTGAACCGCGAAGGGCGGCGCGCCTGCTCGTGCGATCGAAAGACGGCACCTTGGAAGATGCGTCGTTTGAACACCTCCCGAAAGCCCTTCAAAGCGCCGGTGTGGACGGCTTGTGGGCCAACGACACCAAAGTGCTTCACGCACGGATTTTGGCCACCAAATCGACAGGAGGTCAACTCGAAGTGTTCTTGCTTGCCCCGATTCAAGGCACGGCGGAACGGTCTCTGACTCGCACGGACAGCGTCGAGTGGAAGGCCATGGTTCGCAACGCCAAACGCTGGTCGGACGGCACAGCCACAGCCAAGGGAGACCGTTTCCTTTTGAACCTGGAACGCATGGACGAAACGGCCGACGGCGTGCGATGCGTTCGCCTCACCTGGACGGCTCATGAGCCCGGGCTGCAAGGAGCGACGTTTGCAGAAGTGCTCGACGATTTGGGCAAGACTCCGCTTCCTCCGTACATGAAACGTCCGGCTGAAGGTCAGGACCGCACGGATTACCAAACCGTGTTCGCCCTCGCGCCAGGAAGCGTAGCAGCACCGACCGCGGGACTTCATTACGACGACGACTTGCTCGCGTCCTTGAGTGCGGTCGGTTGCCCCTTGAACAGGTTGACCTTGCACGTCGGAGCAGGGACATTCAAACCGCTTTCAGACGGCGAGATCATGGCGCACGACATGCATGCCGAGCGATGCGTGCTCACCCGGGAAGCGATTGAGCGGTTGGCCCGGCAATCGATGCGCGTTGCGACAGGAACCACCACTCTTCGCACGCTTGAAAGCCTGTACTGGTGGTCTTGGCACCACCGATCCACAGGCGAATGGGTCGACGTCGTTCCGCAGCGGATCCCCTACGGCGAATCGGCGGCCGATGCCGGAGCTTGGACGGACCGCGACGCGTTGAATCACGTTCTTGAACACGGTCCGTGGAGTGCCACGGGCGAGGTGACCTTTGAAACCCAGCTCATGGTGGTTCCCGGGTACCGGATTCGCATGGTGAAGGGCCTTGTCACCAACTTTCACCAGCCTGGAAGCACCTTGCTGTGCTTGGTCGGGGCCTTTGTGGGCATGCACGCCTGGAAGGACATGTACGAGCACGCCCTGGAATCCGGCTACCGGTTCCTGAGCTACGGCGACGGATGCTTGCTCTGGTTGGTTGACGCTTTTGAGGCCGAGTAAACTTGCCTCCCAGACGCAACAAACCCCGATGCGCTGGCACCGGGGTTTGGTCACTTCGAGAAGTTCTCGACTCAGTTCAATTGCCGACGGTTGTCCTCAACTCCGGCCGCTTTCTGCATGGTGTTCAACACCGTGAAGGGGAAGTTGGTGCGCGCCCGAGTAGCCAACGTGCTCTGTTCGTCGAGGTAGCTGTCTTTGCTTCCCGCATCAGAAACCTTTTGTGGGGCAATGACCCAAACGCCCTGAGTGCCGACAATTGGGCTCGACATGCTTCCGACTGGGATGGCAAACGCGGCGCCTGCCACCTTGGGTTCGGTCGAAGCTCCGCTGCCTCGAACGGTGGGGAACTTGATGCTGAGGTCACGGCCAGTCTTCACCGTTTCGCCAACCGCAGCTGCCACGTCTTCGAGGTTGGCTCCGTCCATTTTCTTGGCGTAGAGCTTGCCCTTGGCTTCGTTCGTGGCGCCTTCGCGCATTTGGTCCTCCACGTCCTTCAGATCGGGTACCCCGGCCTTCTTGGCAGCGTCGAGGTGGGCGACGATGTAAAACTCCGAGGTGAGGATGGGGTTGGACACTTCGCCTTCTTCGCTGCGGTAGGTCCACGCCACAATTTCTGCGGCGTCACGTACGCCTGCAATGCTTCGTGCCGCAGGGGCGATGCCGTTGGCCTCGCCCGTTGAGTACCCTGCTTCTTCGGCCGCAGCCACGAGGCTTTCTTTGTCAGTCGCGTTGATGGCGAATTCGCTGGCCATGGCGTAGGCATCGCGAGCAGTAGTGGCAGATGCTGCCACGTCTTTGGCGATGTAAGCCACGCGTGCTTCTTCGATTTCACTGCGACGATCCAACACCTCAATCAGGTGCACCCCGTAGGTGGTCTCGACCCAACCCAAGGCACCAATGGGCTCGTTGAAGCAAAAGTCTTCGAACGGCTTCACCATGCGGCCTTTGGGAAAGTAATCGTAGACCCCGCCAGTGCTTTTTGATCCAGGGTCTCCGCTGAAGCGCTGCACCAAATCGTCAAAATCGCCGCCGTTCCGAAGCACCTGCTTTAAGCTGTCGGCACGCGCACCGAGTTCAGCCATTTCCGCTTCGTCCTTCGCGTTTTGGCCGAGAGCAAAATGTGACGGCACTTGGCCGCTTCGTCGGGAGCCATCCCACGTTCCAACACTTGGGCGAGGATCATCTGGCCGTTTTTCGTGTACGGCCCAACCACGGTGCCGACAGGTTCCTCGAAGAACTTCACTTCGTTGACGTCCAACTCCACTTGGGCCAGGCGCAAGTTCCGGATGTCTTCTCGGTTGTCGTTGGCGGCTTTGGCAAATGCTTCCGCATCCTCCGCGTCGCGCCACTCTTCCGCCGTGGCTTCCAACTTCACCTCCATCGCTTTGATGTCCGATTCGCTGGCGCCCAGAGGGATTTTCACAAAGGTGATGTCGCGACCTTCCGTTTGCTGGTACTTGGGGTCGTTCTTGTGTGCGTTGTAGTACTTCTTGACGTCGCCGTCGGTGACGTTGACTTCGCTGTCCGGGATGTTCTTGTACAACTTCGCGACGTACTTGATTTCCGCCTTCTTCTCGGTGTTGATGTACTCGTACTTGCCTTCGAGGCTGTTGGTGTACAACGCGTCGGTCAGCAGGGCGTCCATCTTCTCCTTCTTGCGCTTGGAAATGATGAGCTTCTTGTAGCTCAACAGGTTCAGTTTGCCCTGATCCGTGGTGAGCATGGCGCCAAAGTTCTGCTGCCAGAAGGCCTTGTTTTCACCGTTGCTGTAGAAAGCCCGGCCCATGTAGGGAGAGTCGAGGTTGCCAAACAGCATTTCCTGGAATTCGGCGTCGGTCACTTCCAAGCCAAGGGCGTCGTAGGTGTCGTCGAGCACAATGTTGGCCGTCAAATCACCCCAGACTTCCTCTTGAAGTTGGTCCCCAGAAAACCCGAGGCGGCGGCGCTCGTCCAATTCCATGCGGTAGTCAAGTGCCGAGATGCTCTCGCCATCCACACTTCCCACATCACGGGTGTTTCCTTGGCCCATCAGGGCCAACACGGCGTCGTAGGGCACCAAGAAGCCCAACATTCCGATTCCGAGCATTGCGAGCAACAGGCCTTGCCGGTTGCGGATTTTTTCAATCATTGCCATGGTCCTCTGGCTTAGCGTTTTTACAGGTTCGCGAAGATAACGATTCCGAAGCAACTCCGCACGCTTCGTGCTTCAAGCGTTGCGTTCTGGCCAATACTCAACCCACATAATCCGGTTTTCTTCCACTTCTCGTACCACGAATTCAGCCTCTTCGAGTTCGACTTTGGTGCCTTCCTCCGGGATGTCCCCTACGGTGTGAAGAATGAGGCCACCCAAGGTGTCGTAGTGATCGGATTCAGGAAGGTTCCACCCATGTAAATCATTGAGAACCCGCACTTCACGTCGAGCCGGAACACGCCAACTCCCGTCGTCTTGCGGGTGTTCTTTTTCGTCTTCTTGGTCGTCGTGTTCGTCGTCGATTTCGCCCAGCAATTCCTCCACGATGTCCTCCATGGTAAGAATTCCCGCCGTCCCACCAAATTCATCGATGACCACCGCCAAATGCCTCCGGCGTTTCAAGAATTGCCGCAGCAATTCGTCGCCGGCCATGGGTTCGGGAACCAAAAAAGTGGGGAGCAAAATGTCCTTCAACGATTCGGGACGATCGAACAGGTCCTTGGCGTGGACGTAGCCCACAATGTGGTCCATGTCGCCTTGGTAGACCACGAGTTTCGAAAATCCGGTCTCCGCAAAGGCGGCCTGCAGTTCGGTCACAGACGTCTGAAGCTCCACCCCGCGAACTTCGTTCCGCGGAATCATGCTGTCTCTTGCCTGCACGCTCGGAAGGTCGAGGGCGTTCTGCAGAATTTGAAGCTCATGTTCCAATTCTTGCTCGGGCTCCATTCGCCCACTCAGGCCTTTGACGAAGTGGTCCAAATCGCTGACTCCGAGGCTCTCCATCGTGACGTGCACGTTTCCTTTGACGAACGGACGCAGCAAGGACTTGCTGAGAATCATCACAATCCACGCCGGGATTGCAAGCACCAAAAACACCAGAAGCAAGGGGAAAGCCAGGAGGTTGAGCCAAAAATTAGGCGCCGCATGGAACAGCGATTTGGGCATGAATTCCGCCAGGACCAACACGACGGCGGTGGTGACCAGGGTTTGGGTTGCAAGGACGAGTGTCGGCTGGTCGGCGACTTGCCAACCCTCCACGTCGAACAACCAGTGACTGATCAGCGCACCGGACTCCATGCCGCAAATGACCAAGGCGAGGTTGTTCCCAACCAGCATGGAAGCGATGAAGAGTTGGGGGTGACCTGAGAGGTATGCCACCACTTTGCCACGCAACGATTGCTGAGCGTTGAGTTCCGTCTGCAGCCGGTTGGAGGCCACAAAGGCCATTTCCATACCTGAAAAAAAGGCTGAAGCCAACAGGGACAAGGCGAGAATCAAGAGCGAACTCGAGGGGTCAGGATCCATGCACGCAGTCGTAGGTTATTTCGAAAGATACGCCATCGGGTTCATTGGGGGCGCTCCATGCGAAGTCGGAAAACCCGGCGCACCCCATACCACAGCCACGCAATGCAAGGAAACAACCCCAACGTCCAACGCGTCAGGTCTTCCGTCAGCCACAAGTACCCCACGTAGGCGGTGGTAGCCACCGAAGCCACAAGCCAAAACACCTCGGCCGCACGCGCCGTCTTGTAGGTCACTGAGGACTGGGGGTCACGGGGTTGTTCCATCGGGCAAAGATGACGATTCTTTCGTGGCCTTGACGCTGTCTGCATCCAACCCCAGTTCGAACGACCCGGTCGGCGACAGGATCTCGTACCGCTCGAATCGACTGTCGGCGCGCAACCCACGCCCGCGCAACACGCCTTGTGCGGTGTGGATCTCGACGGGTCGGTTGGTTCGCACCAAGTCGGAATCGTGGGACCAAATCAAATGTTCCGTTTGCATCCGATCTCCCGATTCGTTGACCAATTCCACGTTCTCCCAAGCCTCGAGTCGTCCCGCTTGATCGTCGTACGTACCTCGGACGGCCGAGAGCCGGGCGGTGTGACTGGTTTTGGTTCCTCCGATGTACAACGTAAACCCTTCGTCGACTTGCCAGAGGGGGTCCAAAAGCGCGTTGTCCTCTGAGCTTTCATTCTCCCAACGCTCCAGTTTTGCAGCCTCCAAGGCTTGGATCACCTCGCCGCGCTCGGTGTATTCAAAGTACCCCCCTTCAACCACCTGGGCTGGCATGCGGGGCGCTTCCTCAGGCAAGGCGCCTGCGTCAAGTTTGGTGCGATCCAAAGGCCCGCAACCCGCCGCAACGAACAGCCCCAACGCGGAAACCGCCCTAACCCCGTAGGGCGAGCGGTTTCGAAAAGCGGGTTCCCGGGCGGTGAATGCCATCAACGCACGCGAATCGTGGTCGATTCTCCGGCACACGGGCATCCGGGTTTGTTGGGGACGGTGAAGGAACCGCCGGCTTGTTTTCCGAAGGTGAAAATGTCGTCCACCGTGGGGAATTGCTTGGCCATGTTCGACATTTTCTTGTCGGCCAACTCCGCCAGTTCCGCGTTCATGCGCTTGGCTCGTGCATAGTAGTCCGAGGCCACCCAAAACACCGAGCGCGCACCCAAGGCGCCGTCGTCGCACGACGAAGAACTGCCTGCGATGGCGTCGCCGATCAACATGTAGGCGTCCGCGTTTTCAGGATCCACCTCGAGCACTTGACGGGCGTAGCTTTTGGCGGTGCCAGTGCGGCCCATGGCGCTTGCGATTTGACCTGTCTTCAAGAGGTAGGTTACCTTGTCCGAGCACTCGCCGCATCGGTTCACAGCGTCTTCCATGTACTTGAAACTCGAGTCCAATTCGCTGGATTTGGCAAAACCGATGCCGATGGCGTACGCGGCAGGGGCAGAAGGTTCCACGCTGTACACCGAAGTGGCTACGGGCAAGAAAAGGTCGTTGTCGGTGCACTCTTTTTTGTTCAAGAGTCGCAACACCTTTTGCTTCAGATCCATGTTTTCAGTGTCGGCTGCGACGGCAGCGTCCAAGACGGGCACCATGTCCGCGCAATCGGCGATGGCCACAAACACCGTTTCGATGTTGCCTTTCGCCTTGTCGAAACGTTCCGCGTCGCGCGTGTCTCCGGCAGCTTCTGTGCGTGCAATTCCGGCATCGACGTATTCGATCAAGCTGAGGTAATCCGTCAGCATCTGTGCGCGCATCTCGCGTTGCGCCAGGCTGTCCCCTTTCAGCGAACGTGTCAACGTGTAGAAACTCGCCGTGTAGTATTGGTACAACGTGGTGGCTGAAGATTCGGCGCCCAAGCAGTCCAAGCTTTCCTTGAACATCTCGTACGCGGCTTGGTGCTCCTCTCCGTTGTATTTGTAGAAGTCGGAGGCTTTTCGGCCCAAAATTTCGCAGCGGTTGTTGGGGCTTCGCTTGGTGCTGGGGTAAAGCTCCATGCGCTTGTCATGCAGGTACAACAAGCTGTCTACCAAGGTTTTTTCGCGGTCGGAGCCTTCTTCCACGGAGCGCAATTCGCGGCCGATGAACGTGGTGCCGTCGGCGTACAATCCTTCGCTCGCAGTTTCAGGACAAACGTCGCATGCCTTTCTCCACTGGATGTAGGCTTCGTCGTAGTTCTTCTGCTTCTTGTAAGATTTGTACACACTGAGCGCCTCTTTGCACTTGAGTTGCTGCTCTGGCGTGTCGCCGTAGCGCTCGTCCTGAGCCCAACCCGAGTCGGGGGCCAAAAGGAGGAGGAAACTTGCGGTAAGGAGGAGTTGAAGGGCCTTCATGGTCTTGAGGTTTCTCTGGTTCAAGGATTTCTCTTGGGTTCAATGGGGAATCAATCGTACAACCGAGGGGTGAGCCAAAGGTTCTTCACGAAGGGGGTGAGGGTCACTCCCACGTGAAGCCGGACGTTGGTTTCTCGATGCACGGAGGCGAGTTCTGTGTGGCGTTGACCAACATCCATGCCAAGATGAAGTTGGCTTGCGCTTCGGCTCCCTTTCAACGGCGTGTTCATGCCGAAGCTGACCCGCCATTCTTCCAGGGGGAAAGCGTCTTCGCCGTCGTCGCTCACCAAGACCAAAGGCAACGTGGATCGACTGAATCCGGCTCGGTACGTGGGCCGAACAATCTTTCCGGGCTTGCGGCCAGGAGTCCACGTGAGTCCCAGCGCCGCAGTCGATGCGTCTCCCCACGTTCCCGCCCCGTCCATCAAGTACGGCAGCGATTCTGAGGCTTCCGACCACGCTTGGCGGCGATGGTCGACGAAGATGCCGATGCGATTCCCTTGAGGTCCGTCCCATTGCAGGCCGGCTCCAGCCGTCCACGTTTGGGGCACGGCTCCGCTCAACATGGCCTCATCAAACGCCGAGGTGTCGATTCCGGCAACCACGTTGTTGACAATGAGCGTGGATTCCACAAGGCGGTAGTAATCCGTGTTCAGGGTGCGCTGCGGACTCCAGGTGGCGCCAGCTCGCAAGACCCAGCTGCCTTTGAATTGCTTGTACTCGTCGTACTTCGCGCTCAGCACTTGAAAGGCTTCTGCGCCGAGGACCGCACCGGTCGCCCGATGCCTGGAAGACACCACGGTTCGAACGTCCCGGTAGGAAAGGTCCTCGATGTCCAATCGGGACGTTTGGAGGGCGTCGCCAAACCAGTGGTCCACCTGCGCTCCCACGTCCAACCCCCGCGAGCTGACAAGCACGCTGTCGGTGGAACCTGCCGTCACCCAAGTCCTGCCGCGCCAACCGTGCGCCAGCCCCAGGTAAGCACGCGCCAAACCGCCAGTGCCGTTGTACGACTCAAGGATGTTTCCAAGCAAGGTGTCTTCGACCGCCCGGGTGACGGAGAACGCCTTGGACGACAAAGGAGTCAACCCGAGTTGCAAAGCGCTTCGCGAACGAGGCTGCTTGACGACCAGCCCAAAGTTGCCGGGGCCGCCTGTCAGCGCACGAGAGGAGCGATCGCCTTCCGTCAGCTGCATGCCTTGCACGTGGATCGAACCTTGGAAAGTGGGGTGGGTCAAGCCTGCAGCAGCAGCCGGTTGGTCCGCGTTGACGACCCACGGACTTGCGCTGACCGAAGTGATGCCTCCCATGCTGGCCAACGTTGGAGTAAGGGCTCCTTGGGTGGTTCCGAGTCCAAATCGAGCAAACGGACTGAAGTCGGTTTCCTGTGCAAGTCCCGTCCAGCCTAGGAAGAAGCTGAAGGCGACAAGAAGTGCAAGGCGCTGTAAGGAGCGTCCAAGACGGGCTTCAGCGGGGAGGGTGGGCGTGGTTGAACAGTGCATGAT
>JBDQOS010000138.1:0-3978 GCA_040261075.1 Flavobacteriales bacterium | reverse complement strand
GGTTGAACGAGTGGGCGCTTGTTCCCGGTTCAGATTTTCACACGTGGGCAGGTTCGCTGGAAAACCAAGCCAAGGTGATGACGCAGTCCCTGTTGTCGTTCGAGACCACGTCGGACGTCTGGCCGGTTTTGCTTTCCGTGGCGTTGTTGCCGGCGGTGTGCGAAGAATTCCTATTTCGGGGAACCCTTCAGCCGCTGTTGGTTCGTGCCTCGGGAAACCTGCACTTCGGAATTTGGGTTTCTGCCGCCTTGTTCAGCGCGATTCACCTGCAATTCTTCGGGTTCGTGCCACGGATGCTCTTGGGGGCGGCATTTGGCTATTTGGTGGCGTACAGCGGAAGCCTCTGGCCCGCCGTGTTGGGTCACTTCGTCAACAACGCGGGCGTGGTCGTGGCGGCGTTGTGGATGGGGTCAGAATGGCTCAACGAAGGACTGGAGCCTCAGCCCCTCGCTTCTTGGGAGCTGGGCGACTGGGTGCACGCGGTCGTCGCGTTGTCGGTCTTGGGTTGGGCCTTGGCCAGAATGTTCGCCCGAGGAAACACGGCGAATTACCTCGCTGAACTCAGCCCTGCGGCCACGCCGAGCGAACAAACCCCTCAGCAATCGTAAGGTCTTCCGGCGTGGTCACCTTGATGTTCCAAGGATCGCCCTCGCACAAGTGAACTGCATGTCCCGCGTGCTCAAACACGCTGGCGTCGTCGGTGAATTCCGGGCGGTATGGGGTGTCGAAAGCGCCCTTCAACGAGGCCAAATCGAAGCACTGCGGCGTTTGAACCGCGCGCAACGCAGCCCGGTCTTCCGCGCAGCTCGAAACGCCGTCCGTCGCGACCCGCCGGATGCTGTCCTTGACAGGCACCACGGGGACCGCGCTCCCCTTTTCCCCCGCCAATGCGAAGCACCGCTGAATGGTCTCCACTGAAGGAAAAGGCCGTACCGCGTCGTGGATGCCCACCACACCCGAATCGGGAAGGGTGGCCAATCCGGCCATCACGGAATGAAAACGCTCTGCCCCCCCGGGCACCACGTGTTGGGCCCCTGCGGATCCGTGCACCTGCTCAAGCGCGCCAAACTCGTCAAACAGGCTGTCGTGCAGGACCAACGTGACCTCCGCCTCAGGAAGGGCTTCTTTGAAACGACGAAGGGTCCACCACATCAGCGGCAGACCCTCGACGATCAAAAATTGCTTGGCCGTCGAACGGCGCATCCGGGTGCCTGTGCCCCCGGCCACCATGACGACGTACTGCTTCATGACTTGGGCGTCTCGGCTTAGCCGTTGAAGCGTGCGGCCACCGCGTTCCAATCAATCACGTTGAAGAACGCGTTGATGTAGTCGGGGCGACGGTTTTGGTAGTTCAAGTAGTAGGCGTGCTCCCACACGTCCAAGCCCAAAATTGGGTGCCCTCCGCATCCCACTCCGGGCATCAAGGGGTTGTCTTGGTTGGCGCTGCTGCACACTTCCAACTTGCCGTCGCGAACGCACAGCCACGCCCAGCCCGAACCAAAACGGGTCGCAGCCGCCTTGCTGAATTCGTCTTTGAAGTTTTCGAAGCTGCCGAAGTCGCGGTCGATGGCCTCGCCCAAGGCGCCGCTTGGTTGGCCCCCTCCGTTCGGAGACATGCTGTTCCAAAAGAGCGTGTGGTTCCAAAAACCGCCGCCGTTGTTGCGCACTGCGCCGTTGTCGCTGTGGTCACGAAGCAACGCTTCGATGTCCTTTCCTTCCATCTCCGTGCCTGCAACCGCGTTGTTCAGGTTGTTGGTGTACCCTGCGTGGTGCTTGCCGTGGTGGATTTCCATCGTGCGTGCGTCCACGTGGGGTTCAAGGGCGTCGTACGCGTAGGGAAGTTGGGGAAGTTCAAAAGCCATGTTCGTTGGGTTTGGAGTTTGTTTCGTTGCTTGTCAAGCCCAAAGATACAGCGCCTTCCACATGCACAAAGGGCGATTCGATCACCAGGGCATGAACCGCTCGGGCCACCCCCTCGTCTCCTTCGTTCAGCACCTCGTACGACGCCGATTCTCCCCACAAGGTCCGGACCACTTGGGCCAAGAACCGGTGCTTCAGCTTCGCCTCTTCCTCGCTCGTTGGCGCTCGGTAGGGCCAACCCTGCTTCGCGGCCTCGGCCTGGACGGCTTCTACCACACCGTTGCCCCACGCCGGGAGCGCTTCGATGTCGCGGGGACGGGTGCACGTCGCCAACTCGTCTCGCTGGCCGTCCATCCACTCGAACACGGCGTCGCGAAGCACGCCCGTCCAAATCCACTCGCTGACCCACGCGCTCGTGGCCGCGCTGTCCCAGGGAACGAAGACGTCGGGCGCGATGCCGCCTCCGCCGAAGACCTCACGGCCGAGGGGGGTGACGTACCGAAGGGAATCCACCAGCGGCATGCTGTCGGCGTGGTACAGTTCTCCGGAGGCCATCCGGACGTCGAAGTCGTCTTCGTAATCGCCGTACGGTTTTTGGATCGCGCGGCCGGTCGGGGTGTAGAATCGCGCGACCGTCAACCGAAGCGCACCCGAACCCGGCACGGGAAACTCTTCCTGCACCAACCCCTTGCCAAACGTCCGGCGCCCCACCACCAGGCCGCGGTCGTTGTCTTGCATGGCGCCGGCGAAGATTTCACTCGCGGAGGCCGACCCCTCGTCCACAAGCACAGCCACCGGCCAATCGGCGTATCGGCCTCGTCGCCGTGTGGAATAGGTCCTGCGAGGCGACGCTTTGCCTTCGGTGTAAACAATGGGGTCGCCTTCGTCTAAAAAGAGCTCGACCATGTCCACCACCGCGTTCAAGTACCCGCCGCCGTTGCCTCGCAAATCCAGCACCACCGAACGCGCACCCTGTTCCTCGAGGAACCGCATCGCCTGCTCGAATTCGTCCGCGGTGCTCGCAGCAAAGCGAATGGCTTTTACGTACCCGACGGAGTCTTCCATCACAAAGGCGGCCACCACGCTTTGAATGGGAATGCGGTCCCGGGTCAACTGGACTTGGAACGGCCTGCCTCGGCGGGAAAGTCCCAAATGGACCTCCGTGCCGCGGGGGCCCTTGAGCAGTTCCATCACCCGGCTGTTGGTCAACCCCGGTCCCGAAATTGGCTCGCCCTCCACCTCCAAAATGCGGTCCCCAGCCAAGATTCCTGCTTCTTCGGAAGGTCCGCCGGGAATAGCTGCGACCACCATGAGCGTGTCTTCCTGGATCAGGAACTCCACCCCGATCCCCTCAAAATTTCCCTCCATGTTTTCCGACATGGCGTCAAGCTCTTCCCCAGTGAAGTACACCGTGTGGGGATCCAGCTCCTCGAGCATGGCCTCAATGGCCGCGTCGACCAGGCGGCTGCGGTCAAACGTATCGACGTACAAGTCTTCAATGCGATGCAGCACGTTCAGCAACCGCGCCTGGTCGCCACCCGCATTCCATTGGCCGTGAAACTGCAAGGGAGCAAGGCTTTCGCCGCCCTGTTCCCACCCGCTGCAGCCCCGACCCATCCACAGGCCGAGCACCAACGCCAAGGCCAAGGCCAAAGGTTGTGCGTTCTTCATTCCGACAGAGGAACGATTTCGACCCCCGCTTGGTTCAAAAACGCCAAGCCACTCTCGTCCTTGTACGCCTCAGAGTAGACCACCCGAACGATTCCTGCTTGGTGAATGAGCTTGGCGCATTCGCGGCATGGAGACAACGTAATGTACAGGGTCGCACCGTTGGCGCTGTTGTTGCTCTTGGCCATCTTCGTGATGGCGTTGGCTTCGGCGTGAAGGACGTACCAATGGGTCGAACCGTCCTCGGCCTCGCAGACGTTGGGAAACCCGCTCGGGGTGCCGTTGTAGCCGTCGGCGATGATCATTTGGTCTTTCACAATCAAGGCCCCTACCTGCTTGCGTTGGCAGTGTGACAGCTTGGCCCACTCCTTGGCCATCCGCATGTAGGCAGCGTCGTAGCGCTTTTGCTTGTCGTCCTGATTGGCGTGCATCGAGCCCAAAGGTACACCC
>JBDQOS010000137.1:0-10927 GCA_040261075.1 Flavobacteriales bacterium | reverse complement strand
GTTTCTTGGGAGGGAACCGGCTTCTCCGTCCGAAACAACCCCTTCCACCACATTTCTGGCGATTTGATCGAGTCTTGTTGGCCCCAAGCGTTCGGGACCGAAAGAGCTCCTATTGCCAGTGACGCAAAGGCCGTCAAAACGGATCGGGAGGGCACATCGAAAAAGGACATGAGCCCAAAGGTATTCGCACGAGGTTTTGGTCAGAACGCCGCTCAGAACAAGTTGTGTGAATTCTGTTCAAAAACGGAAGCTTTCCGAGAAACACAATTCACTCATGCTCGTGGAACGATTCTAAATGCCCGTTGTTCATGACATTCCTGTGACTTGTTAGGTCTCAGCCCTGAGTTTGGCTTATTTTCGCGCACAAATTGAGAGGGTACTCAATCGACATGCGATACACGAAAACACGGCGTGCAAGCCTCCTGAAAGGAGCTGCACGCGTCCTCACTGTCGCCGCTTTCCTCGGAGCGCAGGGCCTTTCTGCGCAATCCATTTGGGAAAGGGGTGATGTCGAGAACGGCCAAGGGCTGTTCAACGCCAACTGCGCTTCATGTCACCTTGTGACGGCGGATGTGCTTGCTGCTCCTGGGCTTGCAGGCATCAAGGACCGCTGGGGTGCGAGCGACGAATTGTTGGTCCAATGGATCCAAAATCCGCAAGGCGCCGCGGCAACGGGCGACGGCTACATCAAGTCGCTGGTAGAGCGGTACGTGGGCACGTACGGATGGATGAGCGCGCAAGCGGTTTCTGGAGACGACGTACGTGACATCATGGCCTACGTGCAGAACCCACCTGACGTGGTCGCTACGGCGAGCACCGACAGCGGTTGCATCAACATCGACGAGATGCCCGTGGAGGAAACAAGCGACAGCAGCACGCTGTGGTTCTTGACTCTCTTGGTGATGTTCTTGTTGATTGCCATGAGCGCTTCGGGCGTCAACCGCGCGTTGACGAACACCCTCCGCGAGCGCGACGGCAAGGCCCAGCTTGAAGATTTGAGTTACCTCCAACGCTTGCGTGGTTGGGCGTGGAACAACCTCGTGTTTGTGTCCATCGTTGGCGTGTTTGTTGTGGCGTTTGGGGTAGTGAAGGGCTACCAAGGCCTCATGGGCATCGGCGTTTACGAAGGTTACTTGCCTGAACAACCCGTGAAATTCATTCACTCGGTGCACGTGTGCGAGAACGAGGTGGACTGCAAATACTGCCACCACAGCGCGTACGAATCCAAGCACGCCGGCATCCCGAGCACCAACGTGTGCATGAACTGCCACAAGGCAGTGAAGAAGGGCTCTCGTTACGGTGAAGTGGAAATCGGAAAGATTTACGCCGCAATCGGATTTGATCCCGAGACCGGGACGTACCTCGATGGAAGTGGAAACAACGGCTTCTCCGCTCCTCAGGCGAGTTACGCCGGAGAGCCCATCAAGTGGAACAAGGTTCACAACCTTCCGGACCACGTCTACTTTAGCCACCAACAGCACGTGGTGGTGGGAGGCCTCCAATGCCAAAACTGCCACGGCGACGTGGAAACGTGGAGCGCTGGCCGCATTGCTTCTGTGGACCACATCAATACCTTGGTGGACAAGTACCCGGGGTTGATTGAACTCAGCAAGCCAACCCTGACGATGGGGTGGTGCATTGAGTGCCACAACAAAGCATCCATCGACCTCGCTAGCAGCGAGTACTACGAAGAGATGCACAACCGCATGAAAGACGATGTACGCGGCAACGAAGAGCTGCGACGCATTCTCGAAGACGACAAAATCACGGTCAAGGAACTCGGGGGCTGGGAATGCTCCAAGTGCCACTACTGATCCCCAAGACCTAGAACCCGACTGATTCGATAGACATGGCGAACACCAAACGCTACTGGACCGGACTCGATGACCTCCACCAAACGGAGGCGTTCCAAACGCTTCAAGGTCAGGAGTTTCCCCAACACGAGGGCGTTGACGAGATGCTCGGCAACGACAACCTTACTTCAGCCACGACGGGACGTCGTGACTTTTTGAAGTTCATGGGCTTTTCGCTCGCAGCGGCCACCTTGGCGGCATGCGAGACGCCTGTGGTCAAGTCCATCCCCTACGTCAACAAGCCTGAAGGCTTGACCCCCGGGGTGGCCAACCACTACGCGTCGACCTACTACAACGGTCACGACTACATGAACGTGTTGGTCAAGACCCGCGAGGGCCGACCCATTTTCATCAAGAGCAACACCGCCACAGGCGTCGGACGCGCTAACGTGCGTGTGAACGCCTCGGTGATGGGCCTGTACGACAGCGCTCGCCTACAGGGGCCTCACCTCAGCGGAGCTGGCTCAACGTGGGCTAATTTGGACGCTGAAGTGGCAAAGGGATTTGGCGGTGCAGGACGCAAGGTGGTGTTGACCAACACCGTGTTGAGCCCGTCATTGAAGCGCAGCATCGATGCATTCTGTGCGACTCATGGCGCTGAACATCTTCAGGTCGATGCGGTCAGCCACAGCGCCTTGCGCAGTGCAGCCAAGCAACACACCGGAGTCGACGGCTTCCCCGCGTTTGACTTTGCCGCTGCCAAGGCGGTGGTGACGGTGGGTGCAGACTTTTTGGGCACGTGGGGAGATGCGGTTTACTACGCGCCTGAGTGGGCGAAGAGTCGCCGTCCTGAAAACGGCGAAATGTCGAAGCTTCACGCGTTTGAATCGACGATGAGCTTGACCGGTTCCAACGCCGACTCGCGCACGATGGTAAAGCCATCCGAGAGCGGAAAGGTCCTGGCAGCGTTGCACGGGCTTCTCACTGGCACGGGCAACGTGTCTGGGTTGAGTGAAGGCGTGGCGAATGCGGTTCAAACGGCAGCAGCAGATTTGAAAAAGGCCGGCTCCACAGGATTGGTGGTGGCGGGTTCCAACGACCTCGATGCCCAATTGGCGGCTGCCGCCATCAACACGGCACTTGGTGCGGACGGCACCACGGTGAAGTACAACGGAGAAGGTCTGTTTGCAGGGGACGATGCGGCGTTTGCGCAGCTCGTTTCCGACATGAACGCGGGCCGCGTGTCTGCCTTGATCATGCACGGCACCAACCCGGCTTACCACGCGGCAAACAAGGAGGCCTTCCGGGCAGGCCTCGGCA
The DNA here is from genome assembly GCA_040261075.1 of Flavobacteriales bacterium. Taxonomy (GTDB): domain Bacteria; phylum Bacteroidota; class Bacteroidia; order Flavobacteriales_D; family Sanyastnellaceae; genus UBA11663. The sequence goes on along the minus strand of JBDQOS010000137.1, from coordinate 7,814 downwards.
ACGTGAAGTTCAGCGTGAGCACGTCTGGTTTGGCCGACGAAAGCGCATCGCGTTGCACCGCCATGGCCCCTGACCACCACTGGTTGGAGAACTGGATGGACCTTCGCATTGGAGGCACCCGGGTGGACTTGGCTCAACCCACCATCCAGCCGTTGTTCGATACGCGTGCCGCTGGCGAAAGCTTCATGGCATGGGCGGGTCAGCCCACGGCGTGGTACGACGTCATTCGCACGACGCACAACGCGGCGTACACGAGCGACGCGATGTACAACGACAACGCGTGGAACGGCTCGTTGCACGACGGCTTCTACATGACCGGTGAGGACATGCCCGTCTCGGCGCCTGCCTTGGGCAACGACGTGAGCGCCTCTGTGCGCAGATTGAACGCAGTCCAAGGAGGAGCCATGGAATTGGCCCTCTACCAAAAGCAAGCCATCGGTTCAGGTGACCAGGCTGGCAACCCCATGTTGCAAGAAACGCCCGACCCCATCTCGAAGGTGACCTGGGACAACTACGTGACCATGGCCCGAGCGGACATGGAAGCGATGGGCCTCAACACCTACATCGCCCAGCGCGACAAGGCATCCGTGGTGAAAGTGACGGTGGACGGCCAGTCCGTCGAGCTCCCGGCCTTCATGCAACCAGGCCAAACCCCTGGAACTGTGGGCATCGCCCTTGGATACGGACGTGGTGACGGTGGCGAGAACATTGGCCGAGCAGCATTCGCCACGGGCGAAAACGGCGAGCACCTTCTCACGGCAGACGGAAAGCCCATGCCGATCGGCGCGAACGTCTTTGGCTTGGCTAGCGTAAACGGCGGTGTGCCTCGTTACGACGCCTACGACGTGACGGTCGAAGCGACAGGCGCGGAGTACGCTTTGGCTGCGACTCAGATCCACAACACGGTCATGGACCGCGACAGCGTGGTGAAGGAAACGACGTTTGGAAGCTACCTCGCGGAGGCGAGCAAGCCCAAGGGCAAGGCGTCTTGGAACAAGAGCCACACCCTGAACGTTCACGCCGACGTCAACGGGGACGGTGTCATCAATTCGAGCGACGCCAAGAACACGTCCGCGTTTGACCTTTGGAAGAGCCACCCTGTGGAAGGCGTGGGTCACCGCTGGGGCATGACCATTGACCTCACGACTTGCACGGGGTGCAGCGCGTGTGTGACGGCGTGCCACATTGAGAACAACGTGCCTGTGGTGGGCAAAGACGAGGTTCGTCGCCACCGCGACATGCACTGGATGCGGATTGACCGCTACTACGCTTCCGACTGGTCGCAAGAGCGCGGTGCAGAAGAAGGCGTGGGCGTGATCGCTTCCTACACGAAAATGGAAGACCCCTCGGCGAACCCTCAGACGGTTCACATGCCGATGATGTGCCAGCACTGCAACCACGCACCGTGCGAAACGGTGTGTCCGGTCGCGGCGACCACGCACAGCAACGAGGGCCTGAACCAAATGACGTACAACCGTTGCATCGGCACGCGTTACTGCGCGAACAACTGCCCCTACAAGGTCCGTCGTTTCAACTGGTTCAACTACCAGGGGTATGCCAAGTTCCAGCACATGAACCCGTCGCAGGACAGCTTGACGCGTCTCGTGTTGAACCCCGACGTCACGGTTCGTGCACGCGGGGTCATCGAGAAGTGCAGCATGTGCGTTCAGCGCATTCAGGACGGCAAGCTCGAAGCCAAGAAGAGCGGCGCGCCCGTGGTGGACGGCGCCATCAAGACGGCTTGCGCGGAAGCGTGCCCCACGAACGCCATCACGTTTGGGGACCTCAACGACAACGCGTCGGAGGTCAAGACCAACTCCAAGAACAACCGTTCCTACCACGCCTTGGAAGAAGTGGGCATTCAGCCCAACATCTTCTACATGACGAAGGTGCGGAACACTGAATCCAACGAAGCCTGATCCCCTCGTCATGCAGAGAGAAGCAGCCATTCGCGAACCCCTGATTCTGGGGCACAAGACCTACAAAGACATCACCGATGACGTTGTGGGACCGATCATGGGACCCGCCCCTCTTGGGTGGAAAATCATGATCACGATTTCGAGCCTCATCGCCCTCTACGGCGTGGGGTGCATCCTGTACCTTCTGAGCACGGGAATCGGAACGTGGGGATTGAACAAGACGGTCGACTGGGCCTGGGACATCACCAACTTCGTGTGGTGGGTTGGGATTGGTCACGCAGGGACGCTGATTTCTGCGGTGCTCCTGCTCTTCCGCCAAAAGTGGCGCATGGCCATCAACCGTTCTGCGGAAGCCATGACCATCTTCGCGGTGATCATGGCCGCGGTCTTCCCCGGCATTCACATGGGACGGATTTGGGTAAGCTACTGGGTGTTGCCGCTTCCCAACCAGTTCGGGTCGTTGTGGGTGAACTTCAACAGCCCGCTCTTGTGGGACGTGTTCGCCATCTCGACGTACTTCTCGGTCTCGCTCGTGTTCTGGTACATCGGCTTGATTCCGGATTTTGCGACCATTCGCGACCGGATGACCAAACCTCTCCCCAAAAAAATCTACAGCATCCTCAGCTTTGGCTGGAGCGGCCGTGCCAAGAACTGGACGCGCTTTGAAGAGGTCAGCTTGGTGCTCGCAGGCATCGCGACGCCGCTCGTGTTCTCGGTGCACTCGATCGTCTCGATGGACTTCGCGACGTCGGTGATCCCGGGATGGCACACGACCATCTTCCCTCCCTACTTCGTGTCAGGGGCTGTCTTCTCGGGATTTGCCATGGTGCAGACGTTGCTCCTAATCATGCGCAAAGGCATGAAGCTTGAGAACTACATCCACGTCAAGCACGTCGAGTACATGAACATCGTCATCATCGTGACTGGTTCCATTGTGGGTGTCGCCTACCTCACGGAGCTGTTCATTTCGTGGTACAGCGGTGTGGAATACGAGAGCTACGCCTTCATCAATCGTTTCAGCGGCCCGTACAGTTGGGCCTACTGGATCATGATGACGTGCAACGTGATCAGCCCGCAGCTGTTTTGGTTCAAGAAGATCCGTCGCAGCTTGGTGGCCACGTTTGCCCTCTCCATCGTCGTGAACATTGGCATGTGGTTCGAGCGCTACGTGATCATCGTGACGTCGCTCCACCGCGACTACCTCCCGTCGAGCTGGGGGGAATTCCACGCGACAAGCATTGACATCGGCATTTTCATCGGCACCATCGGCATCTTCTTGACGCTGTTCCTCGCGTTTGCACGCTTCTTCCCTGTGCTGGCGTTGAACGAGCTGAAGACCATTTTGAAGTCGAGCGGTGAGTCTTACAAAAACGAGCAGGCCAAATGAGCAAGATCTTCCACGTCATGTACGACGACGACGCCAAGGTGATGGTTGCGGCCAAGTCTTTGGTGGGTCAGGGCATCCGCGTCAAGGATGTGTATTCGCCGTTTCCCATTCACGGGATTGACCCCATCATCGGGATCAAGCGCACGCGTCTGGCAATTGCTTCGTTCATGTATGCCATGACCGGCACGTCTTTGGCGTTGCTCGGCATGTGGTACTTCATGATCCACGATTGGCCCATGAACATTGGCGGCAAGCCGAGCTTCTCGTTGATTGAGAACGTGACGGCCTTCCTCCCTGTGACGTTTGAATTTTCGGTGTTGTGCGGAGCGCACGGCATGGCCTTGACGTATTTGTTGCGGAACGGCACTCTGCCAGGCATGCCTGCCACCAACCCCGACCCGCGTACCACGGACGACAAATTCGTGGTCGAAATCACGACCGACAACAACAGCATGTCTGCAGACGAACTCGAAGCTGCGATTCGCGCCACAGACTTGCTTGAACTCAGCATCAAAGACGCCTAAGCCATGTCAAAGCGTTGGAACCTTGTTGCCCCAGTGGCCGCTGTGATGGCGGTGATGACGGGGTGCGTCACGGACCCAAACAGTCCGGGACTTGAATACATGCCCGACATGTACCGCTCTCCTGCAGTGGAAGCGTACGTCGACTACGGCATGGACCCGTATTACGTAACCGAGGGCGTTGCGTCTGCGCAACGCAACACGCCGAGCGCACGAGTTCCGGTGGCGGGCACCATTCCTTTTGTGGGAGAGAACAAGGCGTTTGGACTTCCTTACGCGTTCCCCAACACCCCAGAAGGGTATGAGGCGGCCGGTGCAGAACTTGTCAGTCCGTTGAGTGCATCGAAGGCCCACATCGAAGCGGGCATGGAGATTTACGAGAAGATGTGCACCCAATGCCACGGCGCGGAAGGCAAGGGTGACGGAGCGTTGTCCAAGAACGGCCACATCGCGGGCATTCCGTCTTACGCCGACAAATTGAAAGATCTTCCGGCGGGCAAGATGTACCACACGTTGACGTACGGCAAGGGCCTCATGGGCTCGCACGCTTCTCAGTTGTCCCAAAAGGACCGCTGGTTGGTCATCGAGTACATCAAGGTGCTCCAAAACGGAGGCGAGATGCCCGAGTTTGACGAAGCAGGAAACGTGGTTGAACCGGCGGCTGAGGGCGCCATGGCAATGAACAACTGATCATGGAATTCAAGTTTGAAGGACGTCTTAAGCTCGTGACCCAGGTCTTGATGGCCATTGGGGTTATCGCCCTTGTGGGTGGCTTCTTCACGGACCACAGCGACCACCACCAGCGTTGGTGGGCCAACCTGTTGATCAACGGGTTCTTCTACTTCAGCATGGCGTTGGCTGCGCTGTTTTTCTACGCCTTGCAATACGCCACGGAAAGCGGATGGTCGGCGGTGCTCAAGCGTTGGTTCGAAGCGCTTTGGGGCTTTTTGCCTTGGGGGGCTGCCGTGATTGTCGTCGTCCTAGTGGCGGGCAAGTTCCATGCGCACCACCTCTACCACTGGATGGACCACACCTTGTACCACGAGTACATGGTGGACCACGGAGACCACGTCGATTACGTGGATGAAATGGTGGAGGGTGCCGTGTTGAACCCCAACTACGATCACGTGATTGCGGGCAAGGCGGCGTACTTCGGCGACGCGTTCTTCTGGCTCCGCACGGTTGCGTACCTCGCGACGTTCTTGATTTTCGCTCGCTTGTTCCGCACGTGGTCGTTGAAGGAAGACGAGGCGCCCAATCTGGACTTGCATTACAAGCAGTACCGTCGCGGCGCGCTGTTTTTGGTCTTCTTCGCGGTCTTCAGCTCGACGTTGGCGTGGGACTGGATCATGTCCATTGACACGCACTGGTTCAGCACGCTCTTTGGCTGGTACGTCTTCAGCGGCATGTGGGTGAGCTTCATGATCTTCACCAACCTGTCCATGATTTGGTTGCGAAGCAAAGGGTACTTCCAGGAAGTCAACGAAAGCCACATGCACGACCTGGGCAAGTGGATGTTCGCCATCTCCATGTTGTGGAGCTACTTGTGGGTGAGCCAGTTCTTGCTCATCTGGTACTCGAACATCCCGGAAGAAGTGACGTACTACATGACCCGAATCTTGGGCGACTACCAGGTTCCGTTCATGGTGATGTTCTTCATCAACTTCGCGGTTCCTTTCTACGTGTTGATTGCACGAGATGCCAAGCGCAACCCACGGTTCGTGGTGCCTGTCGGCTTGCTCATCTTCGTGGCACACTTTGTGGACGTGTACTTGCTCATCGTTCCAGGAACGATGTTCGATCACAACCACTTTGGTTTCTTTGAAATCGGATTGTTCCTCGGCTTCTTGGGGCTCTTCATGAACCGGACCTTTGCCACGTTGGCGAAGGCGCCGCTCATCAGCAAGAACCACCCCATGTTGCAGGAAAGCATGGAACTCCACTATTGATCTGACAACGGACGAATCTCATGAAACTCATCACGCTACTCGTCGTCATTGCAGGGGTCATCGCCCTTGCGCAGTTGGCCAAAGTTGGTCAGTTGACGTCCCTCATTCGCAACAAGAAGGAAGAGGAAATCAGTGCTGCAGACACGCGCCTGAATGGAAGCTTATGGATTGCCTTCATGGTGGCCTTCTACGCGTCGTTTGTTTGGTTAATCATCCGCTACGGGGATTACAACCCGCCTGCGGCTTCTGCGCACGGTGAGGCGTACGACACGTTGATGAACTTCAACATGTACATCATCATCGCGGTGTTCTTCCTCGTGAACACGGCACTTTTTGTTTTCGCGAACAAGTACCGCCAAGACCCCAGCCGCAAGGCGCGCTTCTTTGCACACGACAACCGCCTCGAGTTGATTTGGACGGTTATCCCTTCCATCGTGTTGGCGGTCCTCATCATTTATGGCTTGCGTACTTGGAACGAGATGACAGGCGAGGCTTCCGAAGGGGCGCTGCAAGTGGAGTTGTACTCCAAGCAGTTCGATTGGACGGCCCGTTATGCAGGCGTCGACGGGGAATTTGGCTTGGCCAATTACAACCTCATCACGCCTACGAATCCCCTCGGCATTGTGACGGCGGACGGTGTGTCTGATGCCTTGGCGGAAATCGAAGGCCAAATTGACGCCCTCGAATCTGAACTCGCACACGAACGAGGACACCTCCTCGCTCAAATCGAAGAAGTGGAAGCGGAATTGCATGCGGACGACCACCACGGTCACGGACATGGCGATCACACGGACCACGGCGACGAGCACCACGGGATGTCGGCCGAGCGCAAGGCGATGCTCGAAGCGCGCCTGCACGAACTCGAACACATGCTCGAGGGCAGCGACGTGGTGGTGTTGTCTGAGGCGGCACAAGAAGCCAAAGAGGACAAGGTCCACCGTTTGAAGCGTCACCGCCAGCGCATCATGGAGGTCAAGCCTTTCGATTACGAAGGAGGTGTGGCCGCATGGGAAGCCGGTGCGGACGACAAAATCATGAAGGGAGAGTTCCACTTGCCGGTGGGCCGTGAAGTGGAATTTGTGTTCCGCTCTCGCGACGTCATTCACAGCGCGTACATGCCTCACTTCCGCGCTCAGATGAACACGGTTCCTGGTGTGCCAACGCGGTTCAAGATGACACCTACGATCACCACCGACAGCATGCGCACGGTGTTGAACGACCCCGATTTTGACTTCGTGCTTCTATGCAACAAGGTGTGCGGTGCTGCGCACTTCAACATGCAGATGAAAGTGGTGGTGGAGAGCGAAGAGCAGTACAATGCTTGGCTCGAGTCTCAGGAAGAATTTTTGGCTGACAAAGAAGAAGCGGCTGACACCGATGCACGTGCAGAGGTGGCTGGCAGCGAAAACAACGAATCTGCAACCCTCTGATCATGGCAGGACACGCACATCACGAAGAGAGCTTCGTTTCGAAGTACATCTTCTCGCAGGATCACAAGATGATCTCCAAGCAGTTCTTGATGACTGCAGTGTTTATGGGCATCATCGCAGTGATGCTTTCGGTCTTCTTCCGCCTGCAATTGGGATGGCCGGGTGAAAGCTTTGCCATCTTGGAAACGTTCCTCGGCAAGTGGGCGCCTGGAGGTGTACTTGACCGAAACGCGTACCTCGCCCTGGTGACGATTCACGGCACAATCATGGTCTTCTTTGTGTTGACGGGTGGTTTGTCGGGCACGTTCTCCAACTTGCTCATTCCACTTCAAATTGGTGCTCGCGACATGGCGTCAGGCTTCCTGAACATGTTGAGCTACTGGTTCTTCGCGGTCTCCAGCGTCATCATGATTTTCTCCCTTTTTGTCGAGGGTGGAGCGGCGTCGGGCGGTTGGACGGTCTACCCCCCGTTAAGTGCCTTGCCCCAGGCGATGCCAGGCTCGGGCATGGGCATGACGTTGTGGCTCATTTCAATGACCTTGTTTGTTGTGAGCTCGTTGCTCGGCGGATTGAACTACATCGTGACCGTGATCAACCTTCGCACCAAG
>JBDQOS010000136.1:0-4978 GCA_040261075.1 Flavobacteriales bacterium | reverse complement strand
CGTGGAGGAGTTCCTCCGCGCGTGGCCGAGCCTCGGCGGGCGAGGTTCCGGCAATCCATGCGGGCATGAGCACGTTCTCCAGGGCATTGAACTCGGGCAGAAGTCGATGAAATTGAAAGACGAAGCCGAGGTGGGCGTTCCGGAACGCACTCAATTCACGTCGCGACATTCCCGTCGTCGTTTGCCCGCCGATGCGGACCTCTCCTTCGTCTGGCACGTCCAGGGTGCCCAAAATCTGCAACAAGGTGGTTTTGCCCGCGCCGGAAGCCCCGACGATGGAAATCACCTCACCGGCTTCCACCGTCACGTCGACCCCCCGAAGGACCTCGAGATCCCCAAACCTTTTGACGATGTTCCTGCCTTGAATCACGCCTGAAAGCTACTACCTTTGCGGCCGATTCGCACAACCCATTTGGCATGAACATCCACGAATACCAAGGCAAGAGCATCCTTCAATCCTTCGGCGTCGCGATCCAGCGAGGCAAAGTGGCGGACACCCCTGAAGCGGCTCACCAGGCGGCAGTGGCCTTGGCGGAAGAAACAGGCACGGAGTGGTTCGTGGTGAAAGCCCAAATCCACGCTGGCGGACGAGGAAAAGGTGTCGTGACGGAAACGGGTTCTCACGGGGTGGTGCTCGCCAAGGGCTTGGATCATGTGAAGGAGAAAGCGGCCGGCATTTTGGGAGGACATCTCGTCACGGCCCAAACGTCCAAGGACGGCAAGCAAGTCAACAAGATTCTGATCGCGGAAGATGTGTACTACCCCGGCGAAAACGAGCCCGAGGAGTACTACATGAGTGTGTTGCTCGACCGTGCTTCTGGCAAGAACATCATCATGTACTCGCCCGAGGGAGGCATGGACATTGAAGCAGTGGCGGAAAAAACCCCTCACTTGATTTTCAAAGAGGAAGTGGATCCTGCAGTGGGCCTCCAAGGATTCCAGTCCCGTCGCATTGCATTCAACCTCGGTCTTTCAGGCCAAGCCTTCAAGCAGATGGTGAAGTTCACCCAGGCTTTGTACGCTGCGTATGTGGGGTGCGATGCGGCGATGTTTGAGATTAACCCCGTGTTGAAGACGTCGGACGACAAAATCATTGCCGTGGACTCCAAAGTGAGCCTGGACGGAAATGCCTTGTACCGCCACCCCGACTACGCTGCGATGCGCGACAAGACGGAGGAAGATCCCACGGAAGTGGAAGCCGACGAAGCCGGCCTCAACTACGTCAAGCTCGACGGCAACGTGGGGTGCATGGTGAACGGCGCGGGCTTGGCCATGGCCACCATGGACATCATCAAGCTCAGCGGCGGCGAGCCTGCCAACTTCCTCGACGTGGGGGGGACGGCCGATGCGGCGCGCGTTGAAAAGGCGTTCCGGATCATCTTGAAAGACCCCGCCGTGAAGGCCATCTTGGTCAACATCTTCGGAGGCATCGTTCGTTGCGACCGCGTGGCGCAAGGGGTGGTGGACGCTTGCAAGAACATGAGCGACATCGACGTCCCGATCATCGTTCGCCTTCAGGGCACCAATGCGGAAGAAGCGAAAAAGATCATCGACGAGTCTGGCCTTGAGGTGCGCAGCGCCATCCTGTTGAAGGAGGCCGCCGACGCCGTAGCCGACGTTCTCGCCTGATTCGTTCCTGCTTACCCGCGTGGCTTGCGCCGCGCAACGTGAAGGCCATCCCGAAGGGGCAACAACACGTTGTCCAGTTCTGGATGGCCTTTCATGTGCTCGTTGAGTTCGTGGATGCGCATTGCGTACGGGTCTTCTGACGTGCCGTCTTGCACGCGAAGCACTTCTCCCCACCAAAGCACGTTGTCCACCACAATCCAGCCGCCATCCCTGACATGTTCGATGGCCCAGTTGACGTAGGCTTTTTGGTGTTCCTTGTCTGCGTCGACGAACACCACGTCGAAGAGGCGAGGGTCGGAAGAGACCAGCTCCCTGCTCTGCAGCACGTCCATCGCTTTTCCGGTGTGGCGACGGATGCGGTCGACGAGGCCCAATTCGGCCCAGTGCTTGTCTTGAATGGCGTGCAGCTCGTCGTTCACATCGACAGTGTCAACGACACCCCCCGTTGCGAGACCTTCTGCCCAGCATGCGGTGGCATATCCAGTGAAGGTGCCCAGCTCAAGCACTCGTGTGGGTGCGATCATGCAGCTAAGTGAGGCCAAAAGGCGCCCCTGCAATTCGTCGCACAGCATCTGGGGCTTGGCGGTTTGGGTCCATGTGGCGCGACGCAGCGCCTCGAGTCCGGCAGGTTCCGGGTTCGACATGGACGTGGCGTACGCGTGCAATGCGTCGTCCAATCCATGGTTTCCGAGCTGCGGAATGCGGGGCGGTTTGCCTCTTCGTTTGGCCATGACGCGAAGCTACCACAGACGTGCGGTCCATGCGTACCTTCGAACTGCATGGGCAAGCGAAAGCAAGGCCGCAACCGCGGCGACAACGACGGCATGGTGTACAGCACCAATCCGGGTTATTCCTGGGATGAGGAGGACGATCAAAACGAAGAAGGTTGGACTCCTGAGGAGTGTGCGACCCTTTACGTCAGCCTGGACCGCAAGCAAAGGGCGGGAAAGCCGGTCACCTTGGTCGAGGGCTTTGACGGCCCTGCCACGGAGTTGCTCTTGCTGGGCAAGGCACTCAAGCAGCAATGTGGGGTGGGCGGTGCCGTGAAAGAAGGCTGCATTTTGATCCAGGGCGACCACCGCGACAAGGTGGTGAAGCACTTGGGATCACTCGGTTACGCAACCAAACGCAAAGGTGGATGAACCTGTATTTGAAAACGCTGGCAGGGCTTGAGGATCTCGCTGTGGCAGAATTGAAAGAGGCAGGGGCCACCAACGTGGTGGCCGGCCGTCGCGGCGTCTCGTTTGACGGGGATGCGAAGGTGCTTTACAAGGTGTGCATGCACAGCCGGTTTGCCGTTCGCGTGTTGAGGTACTTGACCTCTTTCGAGGCGGCGAATCCCGACGAATTGTATCGCCAAGGAGCGCGGTTTGCGTGGGAAGATTTGCTGGCTCCAGACGGCACGTTCGTCGTGGACGCCACGGTGCATTCCGACGGATTCTCCCACAGCCATTTTGCGGCGCTCAAGCTCAAAGACGCCATCGTCGACCGGTTTCGCGGCAAGACGGGCAAGCGCCCGTCCATCGACAAAGTCCGGCCTGATTTGCGTTTGAACTTGCACATTTCAGGGAGCAACGTCACCGTTTCGGTAGACGCTTCGGGAGAACAGCTTTCGCGGCGCGGGTATCGTCCCCGGGCCGCCAAAGCGCCCCTGAACGAAGTGCTCGCTGCGGGACTGTTGGCCTTGAGCGGGTGGCGTCCTGGCACCCCGCTTTACGACCCCATGTGCGGCTCGGGAACGTTTTCGACGGAAGCCGCTCTATGGGCTTCTGGCTTGCCTATCCAAGCCGGACGCAAGCATTTTGCGTTCATGGATTGGAGCGACTTCGAGCCCGACACGTGGCGCGAGGTGCGCGCCGAAGCCATGTCTTCCATCCAGCCGGTGGAAACGCCGATTTTTGCGTCAGACCAGCACCCCGGAGCGGTTCGCCAAACCATGGACAGCCTTGAAGGAGCGGATGTGGAAGGGTTGGTCCGCGTCAAGCAAATGGATTTTTTCAAGTTGGAACCCCAAACCGAGGGCGGCATTCTGGTGTTCAACCCTCCTTACGGTGAACGCATGGATCCCGGCGACGTTGTCGGACTTTATGAACAGCTCGGGGATCGGTTGAAATTTCACTGGCCCGGTTTTGAGGCGTGGGTCATTTCTTCGAACGACGAAGCACTGAAGCGGGTAGGTCTGCGACCTCACAAGCGCTATCCCGTGTTCAACGGGTCCTTGGATTGCCGTTGGGCGGGATTCTCGATGTACCAAGGCAGCAAAGCCGACCAGTTCAAAAAGCCTCGCGCATGAAACGTCCTTGGGTTTTGATTTCAGGTGCCTCCTCTGGATTTGGACAAGCCACCGCCACGTTGCTCGCCTCTCGCGGGTGGAACATTTTGTTGACTAGCCGGAGATCGACTCGCCTCGAGGAGGTCGCCGAGGCCTGCCGCAACCACGGCGCTGAGGTGCACATCGAAGCATGGGACATGCGGGACAGTGAAGCCACGGATGCGGGTGTAGCAGAATTGATGAAGCGCAGCAATTTGGGTCGAGTCGAAGGCCAAACTCCCCTTCGTGCCTTGGTCAACAACGCCGGGCTTGCCGTGGGAAAGGGGCCTTTTGATGCGGGGCTGGACGACGATTGGAGCCGCATGCTCGACACCAACGTCAAAGGGCTGCTCTTCCTCGCGCGCGCTTGCGTGGCTTATATGGATGCCGGTTCACGCATGGTCAACATGGGCAGCATCGCAGGCAAGCAGGTGTACCCGGGGGGCAATGTGTATTGCGCGTCCAAACATGCGGTCGACGCCCTAAGCCAGGCAATGCGCATCGATTTGGTCGACCGTGGAATCGGCGTGAGTCAGGTGTGTCCTGGAGCGGCAGAAACGGAGTTCAGTTTGGTCCGGTTCAAAGGCGATCAAGCGGCTGCCGATTCGGTGTACGAGGGGTTTGACCCGTTGTTGGCTCAGGACATTGCCGAAGCGGTGGAATTCATCTTGTCACGACCGGCCCATGTCAACATCAACGATTTGGTCATCATGCCCACCGCTCAGGCGAGTGCGCACCACCTGCACCGCAACACATGATGTCCTCACACACTCGTTTCTCCCTCCTCGCCCTCCTCGCACTTTCCTTGCTTTGGGGGTGTCGTTTTGCAAAGACCCCCGTCGACCTTGTCATTCACAACGCTCATGTGGTGTGTTTGGATGGGGGAGGAGCAACGGCGCAAGCTCTCGCAATCCACCAAGGCCAAATCGTCGCCATCGGCAAAGAACACCAGATCCTCAACGCGTATCGCGGCGCTCAAGTGCATGACGTGGCAGGAGCCACGGTGTACCCGGGCCTCATCGATGCGCACAGCCACTT
>JBDQOS010000135.1:0-3625 GCA_040261075.1 Flavobacteriales bacterium | reverse complement strand
GCACGACACTTCGCCTGAATTGCAGGCCTTCTTCGCGGACTCGTTTGACGCACATCGCGGCCAGTTGTTGCATTTTCCCCACCTTCGTGAGGCTGTGGAACGCGATTTTTCCGGAATGAATGTGATGAACAAAGCCTCTGTGTTGACGTTGATGTGGGCTTCCCAAACGTGGTTCCGCTCGTGAATTCGGCCGCCTACCTTAGAACGTTTTTGTCTCGCCAAGGCCATTGGGTGGTGGCGGCGAATGTCATCACGAAGTTGCTTGGTTTTGCTGCAGTGGTGTTTGTGACACGCCACACCACGGAACAGGCGTACGGTGCCTATTCCTACGCCATGAATTTGGTGGGGGCCACGGTGCCGTTCATGGGGCTTGGGGCTTACCAGGCCTTCTTGCGGTTTGCAAGCGATGCGCCTGGCGCCTCCGCCAAAAAGCAACTCTTTTCCTACGCATTCTCTCGCGGCATTGTGTTTTCGCTCGGTTTGATCGCCGTGCTTCAGCTTGCGGCCTCGTGGCTTTGCCAAGCCATTCCTGAAAGCGTGTTGCCCTTCCGTTTGGTGTCGTTTGTGGTGCTGACGACGCTTGTGATGGAATACGTGAAGAGCTACGCCCGGGCCATTCACTTGAACCACGTGTCGGCGTACGTGGACCTGACCTACGCAGTTCTGCTCGTGACCTTCACAGTGCTGTTGACGCAGGGGATGGGCATTGCCGGTTACGCGGCTGCGGTAGCTGCGTCGCCCGTTTTGGCGGCGTTGCCCTACGCGAAAAAACTTGGCCTTCTGCGCGTGACGTGGGGACCGTTGGGGGAAGGCTACTCTGGGTTTTGGTCTTACGGGTTGTTTACCACGGCAGGAGCCTTGCTTGCACAGCTTTTCTATTCCGTGGATGTGGTGATGATTGGACATTTCGTGGGCGAAAACGCTTCTGCGGTGGCGGTGTACCGCATTGCGCTGTTGATTCCCATGGCGACTTCGGTGCTTCCGATTTCTGTGGCGGCCACGGATTTTGTCAAGAACTCCGCGAACAAGCACCGACCTGTGGAATTGCGTGAGTACGTGTGGAATTACTGGAAGACGTTTGGGTTGGTTTCCTGTGCGGCAATTGGCACGCTTTGGATCCTCGCACCGTCGTTGTTGACGGTCTTTGGAGAAGGGTACGTGGAGGGCGCTTCGGTGATGCGCGTTTTTTTGGTGGGCACGTTGGGGGCGCATTTGTTCAGGGTCCCGTTTGGCCACCTGCTTTCAGCGGTGGGACGGGCCGATTGGAACACCTACGTCAATGCGGCGGTGTTCGTCCTCACGGCAGTGGCTTGTTACCTCGCCGTCCCTCGCTGGGGCATTCACGGGGCGGCTGCCTCCATGGCGGCCATGCTTTGGGTCAGCGGGTTGATGTACGCGCTGATGTTTGGGGTGCATCTGAGGGCTCAGAAACACGATTGACCCACCAACGTCAACAGGACCAGGAGGTCATTCACCCCAACGCTGTCGTCCCCATCGAGGTCTGCCGTGCAGCTGGCAGGGCATCCCAGCTCAGCGAGGAAGGGAAGGACGTCGGAGGTTCCCACATGCCCATCTTGGTCAAGGTCGCCTGAAATGGATTCGACGACGAAATGGTGGGCAACCGTGCACGTTGTCGTCCCTTCCCACGTTGCGGTCATGGTCAGGTCTCCAAGAGATGCAGCCCAAACTTCCGGGGGGGTCGGCCCCAAAAGTGAACCCTCGGCGTTGCTCCAGCTGACCTCAAACGGGGCCAAGATTTGGGCCTGGACTTCGATTTCGACGCTGTCCGTGCAACTCACGTACAGAATTTCGCTCTGAGGGCAAGGAGATTGTCCTTCGATCAAGAGGTGTTGGGCCATTGGATCAAGGCCATGAACATCCGGCAAAAAGGTCTCGTACAACCCTGAGGGCCAGTGCACCTTCACGTACCCCAGTTCATCCTGCCCAAGGCCGAACAGTTCAACCTCGTTTTCTTGGCTCAAGTAATTTTCACCTGCGTGAACCACACGTTTTTGGGGCGTGCCCGTCGTGTGCACCTCGATGACACTTCCCACCGCTGGGCGGTTGCTCATCGTGCCTTGCAAGGAAATGCCCACGCTTTCGAATCCGTTGTCGAATCCGCCGTTCATCCATATCCGGCTTGCGTGGTTGCCGATGTTGTGCACAACGAAGTCAATCCAGCCGTTTTGGTCGAAATCCGCCGAGGCCACAACGTGAGAATTCAAATAATCAATGTCGTACACATCTGTGCCAAAAGGTTCAAAGTTGTAATAACTCGCGGCGCCTTGGTTTTCGTAGAGGTAATTGATTCCGTAAGGATTGAGAAACTCATGTTCCGCAACGAACAGGTCCAAATCCGCGTCGTTGTCCACGTCCATCCACAATGCGCCCCAACAATACCGATCCATGTTGAGGCCATGGGCTTGGGAAACTTCGACGTACGTGCCGTTGGACATCCCCCTGAGAAGTTTGGAGCCGAGGCCGTCTCCACCAAAGGGGGTGTTTGTGAGAAAAAGATCTTGCAAGCCGTCTCGGTTGAAGTCTCCCATCGAGGCAGTCATGCAGTCCATCACCAAGTCCATGTTGAGGTCTGCGGCAACGTCTGTGAAGGTGCCGTCCGCATTGTTACGGAACATGGCGTTCGCACCGTTCTTGTCGTTGATCACAAAGAGGTCTTGCCAACCGTCCTCGTCTTGGTCCCACCAGATGCTTTGAAAGCTCAACCGCATGTGCTCGTCGATGCCCGATTCTTCGGTGACGTTGGTGAAGGTGAGGTTGCCTTCGTTTCGCATGAGCACGTTTCGGTCGGCCGCTGTGCCATAAATGGGGTATTCCAAATACCTGCAGAGGTGCAAATCGAGGTCTCCGTCGTTGTCCATGTCCCCGAACGAAACACCGGCGGCTTCCGTGTCTTCTTGTGGCAGGTTGGAGCCTGGTGTCGCGTTCGTGAACGTGCCATCTCCCTCGTTGCGGAGCAACCCGCACCGACCCGAGTCTTCTTGGATGAACAAGTCGTCGTCTCCGTCGTTGTCCAAGTCGATCCACATCAACGATTTGGTCTCGCTCCCCATGTTCCAAGGAAGCGGCAGTGCTTCAAATCCCAGGCCTTGTTGGTTGACAAAGGTTCGAAGGGCGCCCTCGGTCGACCCAAACGTCAAATCGGGCCAGCCGTCGTTGTTCCAGTCCGCCGTGCTTACGGCAGCACCGTAAATGCCGTCCCAGTCGTATTGCGTGATTCCCCATTCGGGCGCCATGTTTTGAAACACTTGCCCAAACGACTTCGAAGAGAGGACGCTCAAGGAAGTCACAAGCATGAAGGCCAATGTTGACTTTGACTGCGGCAAAATGGGGAAGCGCATCACCCCAACAAGTTACGGGTTCAGTTCGACAGTTAAGTCTTTTTCTGACAAGGATTTGTGGACCGGAACGAGCTCTTCGTAGCTCCCGCTTTTGACGGTGCACTTCCCTTTGAAGTGAACAACCATGGCACATTGTTCCGCTTGCAAGGCATCGTGACCGCAGGTTGTGATCAAGCACTCAATGACGTGGTCAAAGGTGTTGTGATTGTCGTTGAACAACACAATGTGCCACTCGTCGTCGAGCAAGATGTCGGTCAAGACATCTT
>JBDQOS010000134.1:0-4633 GCA_040261075.1 Flavobacteriales bacterium | reverse complement strand
GTAGACGGCACGGGGACGCCACGCGGGTTCGGGGGCGTCGGCGGGGCCGGTCACGACTTTCGGCAGGCCGGCGAGGAAAGCGGCACGCGCGACAAGCTCGGCGCCGCGGCCGTGGTCGGGGTGGCGGTCGTCGAGCGCGTTGGCCAGAATCACGGAGGGGCGCAGGCGCCGGATGGCCGAGATCGCCAGGCGCAGGCTGGCCTCGTTGACCTCGAAAAAGCCGTCAGCGAGGCCGAGGTTTTCGCGGTGCGCCAAGCCGAGGATGGCCGCGGAGGCGGCGGCTTCACGGTCCCGTAGCTCGGCCGAGCCCCGCGTGCCGAGTTCGCCGCGGGTCAGGTCGACAATGGCGCAGCGCTTGCCCTGGGCCGCGAGTTTGGCCAGGGTCCCCCCTGCCGACAACTCCACGTCGTCGGGATGGGCCCCAAACGCAACCACGTCCATGCCTTCCAAGGATGCTGCCATGACGCAAAGGTACTTGACCGGCCGAGCATTTGGGCTCCCCGTGCAGGACCGCTGCCGCGGCAAGAACACTTGTTCTCAACATTTATCCACTCATTCCAGAATCAATGCGGTTTATTCCACCTATCTTCCAAGAGCGATCAATGAACATCGTTCCCTCAACTGTGGTTGTTCTATGCACCTAAGCGCATTCCCATGAACCACGATTCCTCTTCTGTCCTGGTGTTGGGGGCCGGCTTCGCTGGCCTTGCCACGGCAAGTTACTTGGCCAAATCCGGTCACCGCGTCCGCGTTCTCGAACGTCACGACACGCTGGGCGGCCGCGCACGAAAGTTTGAGGTGGACGGCTTCACGTTCGACATGGGGCCGAGCTGGTATTGGATGCCGGACGTGTTTGAACGCTACTTCGAAGATTTTGGGGCCGACGTAAAGGAAGAAATGAACCTCGTTCGCCTCGACCCGTCCTACACCGTTTGGTTTGAAGACGGCCCGCTCGAAATTCCCGCGGGCCTCGATGCGTTGGCTCGCGTTTTCGAGAGCATTGAGACCGGAGCGGGAAAAAGACTGCGGGAATTCATGGCGGAAGCCGAGGTGAAGTACACCATCGGCATGAACAAATTCGTCAACAAGCCCGCGCACAACGCGCTCGAATTTGCGGAATGGCAGACGGTGGTGGACGCCACGCGTCTGTCGTTGTTCACGTCGTTCAGCGCCTTTGCACGCCAGCATTTCACGCACCCCAAGCTCTTGCAGATCATGGAGTTTCCGGTGTTGTTTTTGGGCGCCAAACCCGAAGACACCCCCGCCCTCTACTCCCTCATGAACTACGCCGACACCTGCCTCGGAACGTGGTACCCCATGGGCGGGATGAACGAGATCGTCCGTGCCATGGTCCGGGTCGCAGAACGACTGGGAGTCGAGTTTACGACGTCCGCCGAGGTGGTGGCCATCCACGACGACGGAGGCCGCGCCTCCGGAGTGACGCTGGCGGACGGCACGGAAATCGAAGCCGCTGCAGTTGTGGCCACGGGCGACTACCACCACGTCGAGCAGAAGCTCTTGCCTGCCAAATGGCGCCGGTACGACGAAGCTTACTGGGACAAGCGCACGATGTCGCCCAGCTCCCTCCTGTACTACGTGGGACTGGACACCCGGGTGCCGGAACTCCAGCACCACAACTTGTTTTTCGACACGCCGTTTGGACCTCACGCCGAGACGATCTACGATTCGAACACGTGGCCGAACGACCCGCTGTTTTACGTCAGCGCACCGTCGCGCACGGACGACAGCGTCGCGCCCGAGGGCTGCGAAAACCTCTTCTTCCTCATTCCTCTCGCCCCCGGCTTGAAGGAAGAGGGCGACGAGCGCGACCGCTATTTCGAAGAAATCATGACCCGCCTCGAAGCCCACCTCGGACGCGACCTGCGGCCCCACATCACGTACTGCAGGTCCTTCGCCCACAGCGAATTCGAGTCTGAATACTCGAGCTACAAAGGGAACGCCTACGGGCTGGCAAACACGCTGCGCCAAACCGCGTTTTGGAAACCCAAGATGCGCTCGAAGCTCCCCGGCTTGCACTTCGCAGGGCAACTCACGACTCCCGGTCCGGGCGTGCCTCCGAGCCTGATTTCAGGGGAAGTCGCTGCCCGAGAAACTTGCCGCTACCTGAACGGCCTCGGCATCCTGCCCCAGGCACCTACGCAAGTTGACCTCTCCGTTGAAACATGAACACGCCTTCCGCGGTTAATCCCCCGTCATGGACGCCCTGAAACTCTACGACGACGTTGCTTCGGAATGCGCCAAGCGCACGACCAAGGCGTACAGCACCAGTTTTTCGCTGGGCATACGATTTTTGGCGCCTTCGCTGCGCGAAGCGATTTACAACATCTACGGGTTTGTGCGCTACGCGGATGAGATTGTGGACACGCTGCATGGCCCGCAACAGGAGGCCATGTTCACACGCTTCAAAGAGGACACGTATTGGGCGCTCGACCACGGCATGAGCAGCAACCCCATCCTGCACGCGTTTGCCAAGACCTACACCACCTACGGCATCGACCGCGAGCACGTGGATTTGTTCTTGCGCTCCATGGAATGGGACCTCGACCGCACCACCTACGACCGCGAAGGCTACGACGATTACATCGTCGGCTCGGCGGAAGTGGTGGGATTGATGTGCTTGCACGTGTTTGTGTTTGGAGATCGCAGCTCGTACGAGCGCTTGCTTCCCAACGCACGAAGCCTTGGTGCCGCCTTCCAAAAGGTCAATTTCTTGCGTGACCTCAAGGACGATTTCGAAGACAAAGGGCGCGTGTACTTTCCTGGAGTGGACATGCGCGCCTTCAACGCCGACGCCAAAGCGCACATCGAGCGCGAAATCGCCACTGACTTTCGACATGCGTACGACGGCATCGTGCAATTGCCGAAGGAAAGCCGCCTCGGGGTTTACGTGGCGTACGTATACTACCAGCGCCTCTTCCAAAAAATCGCCGCCCTCCCCTCGAACCGCATCCTCGAGGAACGCGTGCGCATTCCCAACCGCCGCAAGGCGACGCTGTTCGTGGGGTCTTACCTCCGCCACAGCTTCAACCTTCTCTGATTCAACGCGATGCGCCTGTGCTTGACACTCGCGTGGATGGGTTTGGCGTTCTGCTTGGCCCCCGCCCTCCTGGCCCAAACTCCGGCGACGACCTCCTTCGCTGGCGCGGTTGGTACCGCGAGGCGACCACAGCAGAAGGTGCCACCACCATGACCCAGCGCATGACTTCCGAACGCGATTCCCGCGACGACCTCACCGCCGACCCCCTAGCTCAAGGATTCCGCGCCGTCGCTGAGCTCATGATCGCAGACCACGCCTGGAACCCGGTCGACAAGCTGTCGCAGTTCCTGGATTGGCAACCTGAGCTCGAAGCGGCACTCGCCGCGCGACCCGGCGACCCCGACCTCGCCTTCCTTCGCCTTGGAGTCCAAACCCACGCCCCCGCCTTATTGAACTACTTCAACGAGGTGGACGTCGACCGACGCGTTGTCGAAGCGGCCCTGGCCTCCGGACACTGGAGCAACGACCCGCCGCACGCCGCCTTTGTGCGCGACTTTCTCACGTACCTTAAGTCCCTGTAATGCAACCTGAGCCTTCATACAGCACGCCCACGACTGAAAACGTGGTTCTCGTGGATCCAGAAGACCGACCCTTGGGCACCATGGAAAAGATGGAGGCGCACCGCCAAGGGGTCCTGCATCGGGCGTTCAGCGTATTCGTGTTCAACAGCAAAGGCGACCTCTTGCTGCACCGTCGCGCGCTGGACAAATACCACAGCGGGGGGCTTTGGACCAACACGTGTTGCAGCCATCCCCGTCCTGAAGAGACAGTCGTGGAGGCGGCCCAGCGCCGGCTCGTGGAAGAGATGGGCATGAGGTGCCAACTCGAGCCTAAATTCTCGTTCGTCTACCGCGCCGACCTGGACCACGGCATGATTGAGCACGAGCTCGATCACGTGCTCGTCGGGTACAGCGACGTGCCCCCCGAGCCCAATCCCGAAGAGGTATGCGAGACGCGGTACATGCCGGTGCGCGAGGTCGAGGCCGACATCGCGGCCCACCCCGACCGCTACACGGCCTGGTTCAAGATTTGCTTTCCGGAAGTCGTGTCAACCCTGTTGAGCGCATGAGCGAACCCCGCGACGTGGTCGTGGTGGGCGCCGGCGTCGGAGGGCTGGCCACCGCTGTGCGGATGGCCGCACGCGGACATCGGGTGACGGTTCTCGAGGCCGCCGAAACGGTCGGAGGCAAACTCGGGGAGCACGTCGACGCCGGACACCGGTTTGACCGCGGCCCGTCCCTGTTCACCATGCCGGAGCTGATGGAAGAACTCGACGCGCTCGTGCCAGCCTCAACCCGAGGCCGCCCAACCCCTTTCCGCTACCGCACCCTCGACCGAAGCACCCACTATTTCTGGGAGGACGAAGAGGAACCACTTGTGGCGTGGACCGACTCGGAGCGCTTTGCCCAGGACGTCGAGGCGCGGTGGGGTGTGCCTTCGCGGCACCTGCTTCGGCACCTCGCCACCAGCCGCCGCGCCTTTGAACTCACGCGGGGAGTGTTCTTGGAGCGAAGCCTCCACGAAGGGTCAACGTACCGCACTTCGGCGGCGTGGCGGCTGCTGTCGCGGGTTTGG
>JBDQOS010000133.1:0-3402 GCA_040261075.1 Flavobacteriales bacterium | reverse complement strand
CCCCGACAGGATGTCAGGTTTTCTTTCACGCCATCCCCAAGTTAGGGCGCGATCGAAGCCTCGAAAGCGGCGCGGGCAACGAACTGGACAGGTTGGCGTTTGTTTTGTCAGAGGGACAACGTGGCGTGCGCTTGGCACGTGGTTTGTCCCTGCCCACACCATGAAAAGGAAGGCCATGCGATTGAGTGACATGCAAGACCAAGACTTCATCCCCATCCTGACGGAAGAGGACGAGAACGCGATGCAGGAAAAAGAGGTGCCCGAGGTGCTTCCCCTCCTCTCGTTGCGAAACACGGTGCTCTTTCCGGGCGTCGTCATCCCGATCAGCGTGGGGCGCGACCGGAGCGTGCGGCTCATTCGTGAAGCAAACAAATCCGAGGCGCTGATCGGCGTCGTGAGCCAAAAAGAAGACGACACCGAAGTCCCGGGTCCCGAAGACCTGAACGCCGTGGGCACCGTGGCGCGAATTTTGAAGATGCTGAAAATGCCCGACGGCACGAACACCGTCATCTTGCAGGGACAGCAACGCTTCAAATGGACCGAAGTCGTCCAAGAAGAACCGTACCACAAAGCCAAAGTCGAACCCTACGGAGGCGTCGATGAGCCCCTGCCTGAGGAAGAAGGACAGGCGATGATGGAAAGCCTGCGGGACCTGTCCGTGGAACTCATCGAAATGAACCCCAACATTCCGACGGAAGCAGCGGAAGCCATCAAGGGGATTGATCGTTTGGGCTTTCTGGTGAATTTCGTCGGGAGCAACATGCAGGTCGAAGTGGAGGACAAACAAGCCATCCTCGAAGAAATCAACCTCCAGGAACGCGCTCAAAAAGTCCTCGAGCTTTTGCACAAGGAAAAGCAAATGCTGTCGCTGAAGCAGGACATCCAGCGCAAGGTAAAAACCGACCTGGATCAGCAGCAGCGAGAGTTTTTCCTGCACCAGCAGATGAAAACCATCCAAGACGAGCTCGGGGCAAACCCGCTCAAAGAGGAGGTTTTGGAGAAGCGCGCAAAAGCTGCAACCAAAGATTGGCCATCGCATGCGCAAGAAGCGTTTGACAAGGAAATTGGAAAACTCGAGCGCATGAACCCGCAGGCGAGCGAGTACAGCGTGCAGGCGAACTACCTGGAAACCCTGCTCGACCTCCCTTGGAACGAGGTGTCGAACGACAACTTCGACTTGAAGCACGCCCAAGCCGTCCTGGACAGCGACCACTACGGACTCGAAAAGGTGAAAGAACGGATCATCGAACACCTGGCTGTGTTGAAGATCAAGGGAGACCTCAAGGCTCCGATTTTGTGTCTGTACGGCCCTCCCGGAGTGGGCAAAACGTCCCTCGGACGAAGCATCGCTGAAGCCTTGGGGCGGAAGTACGTACGCATGAGCCTCGGGGGGCTGCGCGACGAGGCTGAGATTCGGGGTCACCGCAAAACGTACATCGGCGCCATGCCGGGCCGCGTTTTGCAGAACTTGAAAAAAGCCGGGACGAGCAACCCGCTGTTCGTGCTCGACGAAATCGACAAGTTGGGTCGCGACCACCACGGCGACCCCTCCTCTGCCCTGCTCGAGGTGCTCGATCCGGAACAGAACCACACCTTCCACGACAACTACCTCGACCTGGACTACGACTTGAGCAAGGTCATGTTCCTGGCGACGTGCAACGACCTGAGCACCATTCAACCCGCGCTGCGTGACCGCATGGAAATCATCGACGTCAGCGGGTACACGCTTGAGGAAAAAGTCCAAATCGGAAAGCGCCACCTCCTCCACAAGCACCTCAACGAATCCGGACTCGCCCCCGATCAATTGAAGGTGCCGGTAGCCACCATCCAATCGGTGGTGGAACAGTACACGAACGAAAGTGGCGTGCGCGGGCTTGACAAGCGGCTGGCCAAACTCGTTCGGCACCGTGCGAAACAACTCGCCTTGGACGAGGCGCATGACGTGGAGGTGGGGTCGGACGACTTGCACGGAATTCTCGGCATCGCGCGAGAGAAAGACCGGTACGAGGGCAACGACGTGGCGGGCGTGGTGACGGGCCTCGCGTGGACGCCACGCGGCGGAGACATCCTGTTCATCGAATCGTCGCTGACCCCCGGTACCGGAAAATTGACCTTGACCGGAAACCTCGGCGACGTCATGAAAGAATCGGCCATCATTGCCCTGCAACACCTCAAGGCCCATGCCGATTGGCTCGGACTGACGCCCGACGTGTTTGACAAATGGAACGTGCACATCCACGTTCCTCAGGGCGCCATTCCCAAAGACGGACCGAGCGCGGGTGTGACCATGCTGACGGCCCTTGCCAGCGCGTTTACGCAACGCAAGGTGCGCAAGTACCTCGCCATGAGCGGTGAAATCACCTTGCGCGGCCAGGTGCTTCCCGTGGGAGGTATCAAGGAGAAAATCCTCGCCGCGAAGCGCGCTGGGATCCGAGAAATCATCCTCTGCGAACGAAACCGCCAGGACGTCGACGACATCAACCCCCGCTACGTGAAGGGGTTGAGCTTCACCTACGTTTCACACATGCGAGAAGTGGTGGACCGTGCGTTGTTGGGGCAACATGTTGAACACCCGTTGCGCATCGTCTCGTCCTAACTTGCACCGCATGATTCGCCCCCTTCCCCTGATGCTCTTTGCGCTTCTTGCTCAAGCGAGCGTGGTTGCGACCTCGGTTTCTTGGGGCCAAACCCCCGCGGACGTCCCCCCTTCCCTCGCCTGGGATGTGAGTTCGGACCCGCGCAACGCGGCGATTGGGGGACTGGACGTGGCGCCTGTGGCCGGGGACGGTTGGTCGGCGGTGCTTCATCCGGCCGCACTGGACTCGACCGTGGAGCAACACGTGTACACCTCGTACCTGGACTATTTTGCGGGAATGCGCACCGGCGCAGTCGCCGTGCCGCTTGCCCCTTCTGGGCGCCGAGCCTCGTATGTGGGCATTCGGTTTGCGACGTTCGGCGAGTTTGAGGGAAGCACTGCGGCAGGCGACCCCACAGGCGCCTTTTCCGGCGGCGATTACGCGGCACAATATGGCACGTCGTGGGTCCTCGATTCCAACTGGGTCGTTGGCGTGGCAGGGATGGTCGGCCTGCGAAACTTGGAGCAAGTCAACGCAGGCGTTATCGGAGCGGATTTGGGGTTGGTGAGGCGGTCCGACAACGGCCTCGGGGCTGTGGGGCTCTTGGTATCCAACTTCGGCGTGCAAGAAGATTTTTCGGGAATCATGCCCGAGGGACGGTTGCGCCCCAACGTTCAGGTGGGCGTGACCCAGGGGTTTCCCAACGCGCCGTTCACGTTTCACCTGCGGCTTCAGCGCCTCGAAACCTGGGACCTTGCTCCGGCAGGGACGTACGACGACTTCATCGATCCGCTTACGGGCGACGTGATCCCCAACGACACGTGGG
>JBDQOS010000132.1:0-3642 GCA_040261075.1 Flavobacteriales bacterium | reverse complement strand
TTTGGCCTTCGTCGCTGAAGTCAAACGACTCGTAGATCCAAAGCTGCACGGACCGGCGCTCGCTGCTGTCCGGCGCCATGCGCGACACCTCCCACAGGAACATGCCGTTCACGCTGCCGTTGGGCAACTGCGTCTCGGGGTTCACGCCAGGCTGGAAGTGCAGGTCGCCCACAATCTCGTAGTCGAACTCGCCCCAGAACGCGTCGTACACCCCCTGCATCTTCTCCCGCGAAAGGGTGGTGGGCGCATTTACGCCCGTGCCGCGCCACACCGCTGTGTTGGCAAACTCCGCCCAAAACGCCTCTCCGTCCTCCGCCTCAAACGCCCGAAAAACCCGTTCCACGGTTTCGGCATTGCGCACGAACGTGAGGGAATTGGGGTTGGATGAGGAACACGCGGCGAGCCCGGTTGCGACCACCGAGGCAAGGAGAATTTTCTTCATGCGTCCAAACTACAATTGATTCGCATCTTTGCGGCCGCGGCAGGCGCCTCT
Source organism: Flavobacteriales bacterium (assembly GCA_040261075.1). Classification (GTDB taxonomy): domain Bacteria; phylum Bacteroidota; class Bacteroidia; order Flavobacteriales_D; family Sanyastnellaceae; genus UBA11663. The sequence goes on along the minus strand of JBDQOS010000132.1, from coordinate 3,149 downwards.
ACCGGCGTGTTCACAGCGAGGCCCCGTAGTTCAAGGGATAGAATAGGCGTTTCCTAAACGCTTGATCCAGGTTCGAGTCCTGGCGGGGCTGCATGACACTTGGTGCAAAATTGGCCTTGGTTTTGGCCCTTTGTGGGGGCATGACGGGAATTCCGGCAGTCTCTCAGACGGACAGTCAGGTGGAGCTTGTTGTGTTAGGCAATGTCCAGGATGGTGGATCTCCCCACATCGGATGTGGCCGGCCGTGTTGTCGCAATTTGTTTTTGAGACCCCGATCCGAGCGCCGCGTCGTTTCACTGGGCCTGATTCATCGAGGCCTAGGCGCTTCGGTCATGTTTGAAGCCACTCCAGACTTTCCCAGTCAGTGGGCCTCCCTCAAAGCGCAATCTCTTGCGAGCCAGCCTTCTGTCATATTTCTGACGCACGCGCACATGGGGCACTATTCAGGCTTGATGCATCTCGGAAGGGAAGCCTTGGGCGCTCAAGGTGTTCGTGTGGCCTCGATGCCTCGCATGGCTGAATTCTTGAAGACCAATGGACCGTGGAGCCAGCTCGTCGAGCTGGGAAACATGGAGTTGGTTCCCATAGAAGACAACCGGCCCTTGCCGGTGTTGGAAGAAACGGTTCAAGTCACTCCTCTGCGTGTTCCACACCGCGACGAATTCAGTGAAACAGTGGGCTACCGCATTGATGGGCCCATGCGCAGTGCCCTTTTCATCCCCGACATTGATAAATGGACGTTGTGGGAACGTTCTTTGGTGGAGGAGTTGTCTCGCGTCGACTACGCGTTTGTGGACGCCACATTTTACGATTCAGCGGAGGTCAACCACCGTGACATGTCTGAAATTCCTCACCCTTTTGTGGTCGAAACGATGGACGCCTTGAGCCAACTGCCACCCGAGGACCGCTCCAAGATCCATTTCATCCACATGAACCACACCAACCCGCTTTTGGATCCCAACAGTGGGGCAAGTCAATTCGTGGAAGCCCAGGGTTTTCACGTCGCGCGGGAAGGGATGTCTTTTGGGTTGTGATTCCAGTCATTGTCCTCGCTGCTTGAAAGTCGAGGCTTCCATCAGAAAGAGCCTCACTTTGGACGCTTTAGACCGAGCCCTACCTTGCGTCCATGGACCTCTGCAAATCGTCCGGTCTTTCCTACTTCTGTGGGATGCTCGTCGTCCTTTTTTCAGGCTGCGGTTCCCCAGGGCTAGACACCCGATTGGAAGCCTATGACGGCGAATTTCCTATGGAATGCCACATCCCGCGGAGTCATTCCATTGAATCCCAGCTCGAAGCTTCGGGCGTATTGGATTCGAAGTCGACATGGGCCTACGTGTTGGAAGAGGGCGAGGAGGCCGTTTTTTCCCGGGCGTGGTTAAGCGACCACAGCACCCGTAGCATCGACGTTCAGTACTTCATCTTTTCGATGGACAACGTCGGCATCATTGCGCTCGACTACCTGCTTCGTGCGGCGGATCGGGGGGTGAACGTTCGATTGCTCGTGGACGACATCATGCTCGACGTGTCCCTGGACGATGTGGCCGCGCTGAATGCTCATCCGGGCATCGAGATTCGCATTTACAACCCTGCGGAAGGAAAGAATGCCGTACAGAGAATGGTCCATGTCGCCCGTGATTTTCAGGGCTTCAACCAGCGCATGCACAACAAAACCTTTGTGGTCGATGGTCATGTTGCCATCACCGGTGGACGCAACGTCGCGGACGAGTATTTTGACTACGATCAGGAATACAACTTCCGCGACCGCGATGTGATGCTGATTGGGGCGGGGGTCAAGTCCGTACAGGCGTCATTTGAGTCCTTTTGGAATCACCCTTTGGCTCAGCCAATTGCAGGTTTTGTGCAAGAAGAGCGGGTGGCCCAGCTGCACAACCAGATTGGTGCTTATTCGTGCGACCCGGAGAATTTTTGGCCTGAAATCCGCGCCCTGATTGACGGCATTCCCGAGGCCATTCCCCACATTCTTGCGTCGGGTCGGCTGCACGAACTCGAGGACTTTCGGTTTGTTTCGGATGTGCCAGGCAAGAACACCAGCGGCGGGTTCATCGGCGGAGGTACGAGCACCGACGCCTTGCTCGGGGAAGTCCGTCGCGCACGGGAATCGGTGGTCATTCAGAGCCCGTACTTGGTGTTGACGGAACTAGGTTTGGGGTTGTTTCGAGAGGCCGTGGCTCGTGGCGTCGAAGTGACCATTTTGACCAACAGCCTCTGCTCCACCGACAACCTCGAGGCGTTCAATGGCTACCAGCGCATTCGGGAAGACCTCCTTGAGGCGGGTGTTGAGGTCTACGAATACCGTCCCGACGCCGCCATCCGCAAGCAATTAATCACCGCCGAGAAGCAAAAGCGTGCAGGATACGTCCCCGTCTTTGGGCTGCATGCCAAATCCATGGTGGTTGACCACCGCACCGTGGTCATCGGCACGTTTAACCTCGATCCCCGAAGTGCAAACCTCAACACGGAGTGCGTCGCCATCATGGAGTCAAAACCCATGGCGCGTCAGGTAGAGGAATTGATGTTGGAGGAATTGGCATCGGAAAACGCCTGGCACACCACGTTAAATTGGAACCCTGATGCTGAGGCAGGAAAATGGAAGCAGTTCCAATCATGGCTGCGCGGCATCGTTCCTACCGCCTTGCTGTAATCGTCTTCTTTCACGTTTCCCGGGCGAACGCCCTCGCCGTCCTGTGAGCGCGTCGAGTGGCAGGGTAAATCAGAACTTCCGAACCTCGTCCTTGTCCCAAAGCCCCCAAAACGCCCCGACGCTGCCTTCCGCCCCGACCTTCCACGCCTCGTCAAACGCCGAGAAGTAGAACATCTCGATGCCTTCCGCCCGCGTCCATTCCTGCGCGTTGATGATGTACTTCAGCGCGTTTTCGTAGCCGGGCTCCGCCGCCCCCAACGCCTCGCCCTCACTCGGCCAGCCCGTCTCGGTGATGATGATTTTCTTGTCCGGTTGCGCCTGCTTCACCTGGTAGTACATCTGCTTCATGTAGAGCAGCGAGTAGTCCATGTGGCAGCCTTCCCAGTAGGGGTAGCAGTTGGCCAAAATCACATCGCACGCCTCCGACAACCTCGGCCGATCGGCAAATTCGTAGTATGCGTCCACGTACCCGACTGGGATGTCGGGC
>JBDQOS010000131.1:0-5332 GCA_040261075.1 Flavobacteriales bacterium | reverse complement strand
GCTTGCGTCTTGGAGGTGGAAAAGAGCGTAAGGGCAATTTGGCGCCTTTCGACCTCACCTGTCGGGCGCGTTTTTCACGGTAGTTGCCAGTTGGCCGTCTTCTCCGGAAAACGACCACGGGCCGATGCGGGGGCCGGGAGCCGATCGGCCCTGCGGAATCACGGCAACGGCCTGGTGGATCCGCGAGCGCCGTCCCACCTTCGGAGTGCCTCCTTTCAACCGGCACCAGGCCTCGGCGAACGCGTGGGCCTCGCCTTCCAAATCCAAGACGACCTCCTCGACCTCGGCGAAGGCGACCGCACCGGCAAACCCACCGGACAAGACATCCGCGAACGCAAAATGACGCTTCCGCTCATCCACACGCTCGCCCAGGCCACCCCCTCCGAGCGTCGTCGCCTCATTCGCCTCGTCAAGCACAAGAGCGAGGACCCCGCCGCGGTCAAAGAGGTCATGGACGCCATCCTCGCCGGCCCCGGCATGGAACGCGCCCGCTCCGAGATGCGCCGCCTGAAGGAAGAATCCCTCGAACTGCTCGACGAACTCGGCGGCCGAGACGCGGTCAGCAACGAAGCCCGCGAAGCCCTTCGCGACCTCATCGAATACACGATCCGCCGCGTCCAATGACCGCCCGCCTGACCTCGATCTTCTTGGCGCTTGGCGTGCTGGCCTCGTGCGCCACCTCCGATCCCAAAGCCCCTCGGCAAGAAGTCCAAACCACCTGGCCCGACGGCGACCCACGCGTGGTGCTTGGCTTCCGAGGCGACACGGTCTTTGAGCGCCTCGAGTACCACGAGACGGGCCAACTCAAATCACGCGGGCAACTGCTGGAAGGCACGCGCCACGGCATTTGGAACAGCTACTACGACACGGGCATGCCGTGGTCGCAAGTCAGCTACGACCGGGGCGAAGAACACGGCACCTACCGCACCTACCACCCCAACGGCGAGCCCGCCATCGAAGGCGCCTTTGATCACGGCACCCGCATCGGCACGTGGTCGTTTTACGGAGAAGACGGCCAACTTGAAACTACCGTGAAAAACTAGCCCGAAAGGTGAGTTCGAAAGGCGCCAAATTGCCATTACGCTCTTTTACAACTCCAAGAAGCAAGCAGACTCATTGTTGACAATTTCGAACATCTCTTTCGAAATATCTCAGTCGCAATTGTCAATCTACAATTGTGGGTATTCGCATAGAATAATTCAAGAAACGAGGACTTAATCGTTAGTAAGTCCTGTTCGAAAGCACCTGTTTTGGCGTCAACTAAACCTAACTTTTGGGTTCTGATTTAACCCTGACCACATGCTTCTTTTCGAGAATAGCGGACTTCAATTTGTGACCTGGGAGTGGCATCCCGACATGGACATTCTGAAACGCGAATGTGCCTTTCACTACTTCGATGTGTTTGTCCAGCAAGACGACTTTCGGTGGTTCATTGAAGAGTTGCAGGAGGTGGAGTTGGGGGACCAAGAGACTGTTTCTCTCAAACGCAGCGACTTTCAATCCTTTGCCGAGCGGATTCGCCTCCGCAACAACGGTCAACTTCAAGACCCCCAAATTGAGGACCTGAACCGAGAAATTCGCGCTTTGGCCGTGGACGACGCGCAGCGCATCTCCAACTTCGATGCAGAAATCGGAAAGTGGATTGGGAAGTGGCTCCCTGTCCCTTTGGTGGAGCACGTCCCGGGCGTCAACCACCAAATCCAAGCGGCTCTGGCTCCGCGGCTGTTCATTGAAAAGTCGGAAGAGGGGCGGTACAGCGTCACCATGTGTCTCGACACGACCAATGAAGCAGGCGCGCATCTGGCGGGACGAGAATTTCAACTGCCGTCCAACCCCACAAGCTCGATTCAATTCCTGAACGAGCATGTCTCCTTGACTGGAAGGCTGGACTACCTGCAAGGCTTGTATTACAGAAATGAGGAGGCAGTGATGGAGGGGCGAGGACGTCACTTGGCCAGTTTTTGTGCGGTGATCTCTGCCCTCTCCCATGGACAGGTTGGCAGTGTGCGATTCGCCGATGCGGCCGCCGCAACGACCCCTGTGGACTGTTTCATCGACCTTGGAAATGCCAACACCTCTGTCGTTCTCCAAGAAGCCGCCCAGGGAAGTCATCCCTTCTTCAGCAAGAGCGTCTCGCTGCAAATGCGCGACTTTGCGCGCCCTTCGCGGTGCTTTTCCGGTTCTTTTTCCTCCAAGGTGGTGTTCAAGGAGGAACACTTTGCAAGCGCTTCTTCCCTGCTTGATCAGGACAAATTTTCCTGGCCGAGTCCTGTGCGGGTGGGCGCCGCGGCTGATTCGCTCATTGCTGCAGGTTATCATGCCAATGGCTCGGACCATTCGTTCTTGTCCAGCCCCAAACGGTACCTGTGGAACCACAGCAAATCCGAGGCGCAATGGAGCTATTTCTCAGAAAACGGTGACACCCAACACGTGCAACTCCCCAACCACTCCGAAAGTGGGGTGCTGCTGAGAAACCGGGCAGGGGAGCCATTGCCTGACCACGCTCACCTCGAGCCACATGTGCCCCAGTATTTCTCGAAGTCCTCCATGAACCGCTTCTTCTTCATGGAAGTGCTGCACCATGTGCTGACCCAAATCAACGACGTCGACTTCCGCAGCCAAATGGGCAATGCCAGCGTGAAACGCACCCTTCGACACGTCGTCGTCACATGTCCCACCGGCATGATGAAAGAAGAGCAGGCTACGCTTCGACGGTACGCTGAAGAAGCGCTCGCGTACCTGACCAACCACCCCTCTTTTGTGAGTGGAACGAGGCAAGACTCCACAAGCGCACCCAAAGTCCATCCCACACAGAAAGACATTTTGAAGCGCAACGACGAGCTTCAGGACCGCGACGAGTGGATGTACGACGAAGCGACCAACGTACAACTGCTTTACCTGTACGGCACCCTGCAGCATCAATTTGGAGGGAATTTGGAGAGTTTCAAGAGCACGTTTGAGCATGCCAATCCGCCTGGCACTGGCGTGCGCATTGGAGTGGTCGATGTGGGTGGAGGTACATGCGACATCATGGTGTGTGACCACAAGATGGAGGAGCGCAATGGGGGCATTGAGGTGACGCCCAAACCTGTGTTTTGGGACAGCTGGATGCGGGCAGGAGACGATTTGCGAAAGGAGCTGATCGAAAAGCACCTGGTGCCCAACCTGGTTCAGCATTGCCACGAACAAGGGAATCTCGAAGGAGACAATCTCTTGCGTCAGTTGATTGGGGATGAGCAGGGCCAGTTTGACCACACCCGCACGGTACTCCTTCGCAATTTCATGCAGCAGATTGCCATCCCCGTCACCGACGCCTACTTCAGCCATGCCAACGCTGGCGAAGTACGGCAGCTGACGTACTCGGAAATGTTTGGCGACCAAGACATCAAAGAGGAGCTTTTGAATCGGATCGCCGATTTGACCAAAATCGATTTGCGCAATGTGATTTGGAAAACAGATCCTGCTGCTGTGAATCACACGGCAAGGCAATTCTTTGCATCTCAATTCCAATCCCTGTCTGGAATTCTAGGGTCTTTGGATTGCGACTTGGTGCTGCTTTCGGGAGGGACATTCCTCCTTGAAAGTCTGGAAGAAGAATTCAACCGCGGCCTAGGTGTTCTTCAATCCCGTGTCATCAACCTCAATCACTGGAAACCTGGAAATTGGCATCCCTTCACCGATGAACTTGGACGTCTGAGCGACACCAAATCTAGCGTCACCTTGGGTGCTGCCATTGCTTTGCATGCGGGACACACCCACACCCTGCCCGGTTTCAGTCTGCAAACCCGCTTTCTGAAGACGGACGTCACCTCCACGGCGCGATGTGTTTGGCGCAAGGAGGGTGGCAGACAAACGGCACTGCTTTCATCGGACGCCACTCAGGCCAGCTTTGGTGCGAACACCTTGCCGGTTCGCATGGACGTCTCGTCCATCGACTCTCCCAATTACCTGTCCAAGCCCGCATACTGCATCGAATTGGACCGAGAACAGATGCAGTTGGACCTTGTCAACCAAGGGCTGCCTCCTGAACATCTCAACGACAAAATTCAAGATTTGCTGATGCGCGGCCCCTTTGATTTGACCTTGAGCCGAGACCTGGCCGAAGGCTTTGAGGACATCCGGATAGAGGAGATCACGGACCGAGAAGACAACACCGTCTCCTCCCGTCATTTTAAACTGATTCGACAATCGCTGCCAGACGAGGAGTACTGGTTTGAGCGCGGCGTCCACATCCAAACGACCTCACATGTCTGATATCGCCCCCCTTCGCAAACGAGGACACGAATTGATGTCCATGTTCGACGAGTCTCTGAATTGGCTCAAAAAATCGGGCAACCTGGACCGTCACAACAAAGGCAAGTTGGAAGATGCCCAGCGAACCGTGCGCAAAGTCACCAAGGTCTTGGACAAAAAGCCTGTGTTTGGGTTGTTTGGGCAGAGCCAAGCCGGAAAGTCTTATCTGGCGCACATCATCCTGAGCAACGCAGCAAGCAACCTCAAAGTCAACCTTGGCAGCGACAAGGCAGACTTCATCAAAGAAATCAACCCTGTGGGGGGTGGCGTCGAATCCACCGGTGTCGTGACCCGATTCACCGTCGACCCAGTCCAAGATTCAGATTTTCCTGTTGTCACGCGCTTCCTGACTCTTGAAGATGTTTGCCTCGTCTTGTGCAAGGCGTACTACCTCAATTTGCAAGGCACTCCTCTTGACGTCTCCGCTGTCGAAAACCGCGTGAAAGAGGTCAAAGAACAACTTGAGACCATGGGCCAAGGAAATCCCTCGCCCAAAGAGGAATTGGTGTACAGTTTGAAAGATCTCGAAGGCAGTCTGATTCGCTTTTTTCCCAGCTACAACCATTTTTGGGATGCCTTGGAGAATTCAGGTTTCTGGCAGCTTGCCGAACAGAACTTAGGCGCACTTTCTGAGCACCCGAAGGTGTTCGCGAAGCTCATGAGCGTCCTTTGGATGGATCACGACGGACTTGGGCGCTTGGCTGAACAGCTATTTGATGCCTTGACCAAGTTGAATTGGTCGGAACAAGGGTGTCTCAAGGGGAGTGCCGTTCTCAGGAACGAAGGAGCCATTGTGGACGTAAGTACACTCCAAGTCATTGGTGATGGTGATGAACTCGATGTAAAGACGAGTCTTGGAGTCCATGGAATCAACAGGGGCATTCTCTCAGCATTGACCAAAGAGGTTGTTTTGAACATTCAGGTTGAGGAAGTGGCCGAGGACAGTTATCTCAATCGCGCCGACATTCTCGACTTTCCAGGAGCCCGCAGTGCAATTGACCGAGGTGAGGCAGACGACGACATTACCCTGCCATTCCTC
>JBDQOS010000130.1:0-11114 GCA_040261075.1 Flavobacteriales bacterium | reverse complement strand
TTCAAGCTGGCCGACATGGCCACCCAAATTGAGGCCGCACGCCTGCTCTGCCTCAAAGCCGCCGCCATCAAAGACGCTGGCGAGAACTACGACCTCGCTTCTTCCATGGCCAAGCTCTACGCCTCGGAGGTCGCCATGACGCAAACCGTCGAAGCCGTCCAAATTCACGGCGGCTACGGCTACGTGAAAGAATACCACGTCGAGCGCATGATGCGCGACGCCAAAATCACGCAGATTTACGAGGGCACCTCAGAAGTCCAGAAGATTGTTATCAGCCGGTCGGTTCTGAACGACTGAGTCTGACAAAGGCCAGCGCCTCATTCGACTTTTTCGTTTCGGGCGTTCCACACCGTGCGCTCGCCCCGAAGCCACGTCACGATTTCGTCGAGTCCGTCTCCGTCGACGTCCAAACTTTCAATGCGGTCCGCCCGCGTCGCTCCAGACAACCCCACTTCGTTGCCTGAGCCTAGGGTGAATTCCCGCACCCAACCGGCACCGTCGACAAAGAGCACAGAGGTCCGGTCCAGGTTGGGCCCCACGCGAAACACCGGGGCCTTGCGCGCATTCACTTGCACAGGCGTGGTGGCTCGGGTCGACCCGTCGCGCTTCAAGAGCTCCACCTGCCCGTTGTCCCGGCCGACGTAGAGGTAGTCGCGTGACCCAAGGCGCAGGTGCCGAAGATGTCGCACCGGCGAAGAAACGTCCACGGCGGGCACGGGACGGTGACGCCAACCGGGCGTCGATTCTCCTTCGCGACGGAAGTTTTGGACCAACCCGTCGGCATCTCCTGCCACCAAATACCGGTACTTCCGGGTTCCGTCGTAGTCCACCAGTGCCCAAGCCGTCCAATTTTCGCTCTTCGGCCGAATCGGGAAACCCGTGACTTGCCGCCCCTTCACGTCGTACAAATGCAACCCCGAGGGGAAACACACCATGGCTTGGTACTTGCCGTTGGCGTAGACGTCCACCTCTTCGACGCCACCCGCAAGGGCGCGTTCAACGAATTTTTGACCCCAAACCACGGAACCGTCCTCGTCACGCGCCACCAGCCCATTCTCCTCCTGAAACACCGTGATCACCTCTCGTGTGCGGTGGTTCCGGACTTCGCCTAAAACACGGTCGTCCGATTCCGCAAGCAGTGCTCCGGCTCCGTTTCCGACCGTCGTCGCGGGCCCTTCCGAGCTCGACGCATCGCTCCCGCCCTGATACCAAACTACCCCACCACTTGCAAGAATCTCGCCGCGCCAAACCCCCTCCTTGTCGCGCCCCTCGCGCGCGCCGTCAAGCGGACGCCAAGTCCACCGGTCAGACCCGTTCACCACCACGTCGCCGTCCACCCAGTGAACGGACCACCCGCGCTCTTCCATGCCCGATTGAACCTCGTCGTGCCATTCCTCGGCAACCCAAAATCGCCCCCCTTCTCTCCACCGCGTCGCGCCATCGCTCACTGGAACACCTCGTTCACGCAAAACTTGCTCCGCCTCGGAATTCGGCCAGCCGGGAGCCCTTTCAGCCGCCCTTCCGGACCACCAAGCCTCTGGCACTCCCGCACCTTCGGGCGCCCAAAATTCCGCGGCGAGGAACCCAGCCGAGTCCAACCGCTCCGGGCTCCCCTCAGACCACACAATCCACCCCTCGCCTTTCCACGCCCAACCGTCTTCTGTGCGGGTCAACGACGCACCAGATTCGCCGTCCTTCCACCTTCGCGCCATCTCCCCGGGTTCCTCGCTCCACGCGCTCAAGGCTTCCGTGGTGCCGCACAACCACCCCCCGCGCCACGCGCGCTGCAACCACCCTTGCGGAAGCGCCGGCCACGCCAAGTCGCTGTGCCAAACTTCGCTCCCCTCCGCGTCTTCGAACCTTCGGAACCACTTCCCCTCGGACAGCGTCGCACCCGAAACGCGCAGCGCAGCTTCGTTGGCTGGGATTTGTTCCCAGGTCGTCCAGCGATCGGATGCCCACCGCATGGGGTTTTCCGGCTGCCCTGAATTTCCAGGCGCACTCACATGAAGCCCTGCAGCAAGGGCCGCACAAAGCACCGCAAAAAGAGGAAGAACCCACGTTCGCATGGGTCGAAGTTCGGGGCCAAATTCAGGAAATCCGCACCCAATTGCTGCGGGCTTTCAACGCAGTTTCCAACGCTTCACGCAACGCGTCGTGTTCGGGACGGCCTAAACCTGGGTCGTCCTCGAGCACGGATTGCGCGAGGTAACGTGCGCTGGAGAGCAACGGTCTGTCCCGAACGAGGTCCGCGACTTTGAGGTCGGGGACGCCGCTTTGCTGCGTGCCCATCACGTCACCGGGACCCCGCAACTCCATGTCCACCTCCGCGATTTCAAAGCCGTCGTTGGTGCGGCACATGGTCTCGAGGCGTCGGCGCGCATCTTGACCCAAGTCCGAAGACGACATCAAGATGCAGTAGCTCTGGCTCGCCCCGCGACCCACCCGACCGCGCAACTGGTGAAGTTGCGACAACCCAAACCGCTCCGCACTTTCAATCACCATCACGCTCGCGTTGGGCACGTTAACACCCACCTCGATGACCGTGGTGGCGACGAGGATTTGGGCTTGGCCCTTGGCAAAACGGTCCATTTCCCACGCCTTGTCCTCAGGTTTCATACGCCCGTGCACGATGGCAACCTGGTACTGCGGCGGAGGGAAGCGACGGACGATGCTTTCGTAGCCGTCCATCAAATCTTTGTGGTCGAGCGTCGCGCTTTCTTCTATGAGAGGGTAAACAAGGTAAATCTGGCGGCCTTCGGCGATTTGGTCTTCCAAAAATTGGAACACTCCCAAACGAGCGGCATCCGTCCGGTGCACCGTCTGAATCGGTTTGCGACCTGGCGGCAATTCGTCCAAAATGCTCGCGTCCAAGTCACCGTACGCCGTCATTGCGAGCGTGCGCGGAATCGGCGTGGCTGTCATGACCAAGATGTGCGGAGCCACCCTGGCCTTCTTCCACAGCTTCGCCCGCTGCGCCACCCCAAACCGATGCTGCTCGTCGATGACGGCGAGCCCCAAGCGCTCAAACACTACGGTCGGTTCAATCAAGGCATGGGTTCCCACGAGAATGTCAATCTTCCCCATTTTGAGGTCCTCCAGAATCGTCTTGCGCGAGCCCCCCTTGACTGAACCCGTCAAGAGTTCCACCCGAACGTCCATGGGACCAAGTAGCTCGCGAAGGCCATCAAGGTGTTGTTGTGCCAAGATTTCCGTAGGGGCCATGATGGCCGCTTGGTAGCCGTTGTCCTTGGCGAGCAAGGCCGTGAGCAAGGCCACCACCGTCTTGCCGCTTCCCACGTCACCCTGGAGCAGGCGGTTCATGTGCCATCCCGTGTTGAGGTCGCTTCGGATTTCACGGAGCACGCGCTTTTGGGCGTCTGTCAACTCGAACGGAAGCCGGTCGCGGTAAAACCTGTTGAACGCTTCACCCACCTCCTCAAAACGCACCCCAGGAAGGTCCCGCGTGACCGTTTTTTTGTGTTGCAACAGGGTCAGCTGGAGGAGAAACAGCTCCTCGAACCGCAATCGGGTTTGGGCTTGTTCTGCCTCAAGGGGCGTCGCGGGTTGATGCACTTTCCGAAAAGCCTCCGCGCGGTTCAGAAGTTTCATCTCCCTCAACACCCGTTCCGGCAGTGTCTCGGTCAACACGGGCGCCACCTCAAACGCAACATTCCGGATCAGTTTTGCCAGGCCCTGGCTGTTCAGGCCATGCCGTCCCAGCTTTTCCGTGCTGGAATAGACGGGGTGCAGGCTGTCTCCTTTGCGCGTTTCGTAGTGCGCGAGCAATTCCACCTCAGGGTGGGCAAGGTTCCATTTGCCCTTGTACAGGTTGGGTTTGCCGTAGACCACCACTTCCTTTTGAACAGGCAGGTTGCGAAGAATCCACTGCGCCCCACGAAACCACTGAAGCTCCAAGGTCGACTCGCCGTCGTCAAACACGGCAATCAACCTGCTGCCCCGCGCCCCCCGCACTTCCTTGGCTTGGGTGATCACGCCGAGCATTTGCACGGCCGTGTGCTCGCTCTGGATGTCCGCAATCCGGTGAAATTGACTGCGGTCCTCGTACCGAAATGGAAGGTGAAGGAGCAGGTCGAGGCAGGTGCGGATGCCCAGCTCGGAAACAAGGGCGTCGGACCGTTTGGGCCCGACGCCTTTGAGAAATTCTACAGGAGTTGATGGGAGCACCTCAGCCATGGTTACGGCAAGCTACATCCCCTGTCCCGTCAGACCAACATCAAGACGGGATTCTCCAAGTTTTGCTTGACCTCGTTGAGGAAAGCCGCGCCCGTCGCGCCGTCAACCACGCGGTGGTCGCAGCTCAAGGTCACCTTCATGGTGTGGCCAGGAACCACGGCACCGTCACGCACCACAGGCACTGCTTGGATGCCGCCCACCGCGAGGATGCACGCATCCGGCGGGTTGATGATGGCCGTGAATTCGTCGATGCCGAACATGCCGAGGTTCGAAATCGTGAACGTGTTGCCCTCCCAGTCGCTGGGCTGGAGCTTCTTGTCCTTGGCTTTTTGGGCAAACTCGCGGACTTCCACGCCAATTTCCCCAAACGACTTCGCGTTCGCGTGGCGCACCACGGGCACGAGCAAGCCGTCTTCCACCGCCACAGCCACGCCGATGTGAACGTGTTCGTTGTAGCGAATGCGGTCCTCCAACCAGCTGCTGTTGACGGCTGGGTGGTTTTTGAGGGCCATCGCAACGGCCTTCACCACCATGTCGTTGAAACTCACTTTGTGGGGACCCCGGTCGTTGATGGCTTTGCGAGCCACCATGGCGGCGTCCATGTCAATGGTGAGACTCAAATAGAAGTGAGGCGCAGTGAACTTGCTTTCGGCCAAACGACGAGCGATGGTCTTGCGCATCTGCGACACGCCCACTTCGGCAAATCGCTCCACCGCGTTTGCGGCACTCGCGCCGCCCCCCACGAACGCCTCGACGTCGCGCTTCACAATCCGTCCACCTTCACCGGAACCGGGGATGAGCCCGAGGCTCAAACCGCGATCCTCAGCGAGCTTCTTCGCCAACGGAGAAGCCTTAACCCGGCCGTTTGCCACCGCTGGAGCTGGCGCAGGTGCAACGGCTGCGGGAGCGGCCGCCGGTGCGGGTGCAGCGGCTGGCGAGGGGGCCTGTGCCGCGGGTGCAGCCGGCGCAGGAGCCGGTGCGGGAGCGGGTTCCGGCGCGGCCTCGGCAGCTGGCGCTTTAGACTCTGCGGACGCCAACAGTTCCGCAATGTCTTCGCCCTTTTCGCCAAGAACACACAGCACGCTGTCCACGGGAGCCGTTCCTCCTTTGTCCACGCCGATGTGGAGCAAAACGCCGTCTTGGAACGACTCGAATTCCATCGTGGCCTTGTCGGTCTCGATTTCGGCAAGCAACTCGCCGCTCTCCACCTCGTCGCCAATTTTTTTGTGCCATTCCGCGACGACCCCTTCGGTCATGGTGTCGCTCAGTTTGGGCATGCGAATGATTTCAGCCATGTCAGTCGTTCACAAAGGGGTAATCGGTTTGCGTGTAGACGTCTTCGTACAATTCAGACGGGTCGGGAAGTGGGCTTTCTTCAGCGAATTTGATGGCCTCCTCGACTTGCGCCTTGACCTCCTTCTCCACGGACTTGAGGTCGTCCTCTGACATCCATTTGTTGTCCAAAATCACTCCACGGACGTAGGTGATGGGATCACGTTCGACGTAGCTCGCCACTTCGTCCTTGGTGCGGTACTTCTGGGGGTCGCTCATCGAGTGTCCCTTGTAACGGTAAGTCTGGATGTCCAAGAGCGTGGGGCCTTCGCCTTTTCGACCGCGCTCTGCCGCTTCAGCAATCGCAGCGCAAACCGCTTCAGGACTCATTCCGTCCACCGTGGAAGAAGGCATTTTGTAACTCGCGCCCAACATCTCGAGGTCCGTCACGTTCGACGTGCGCTCCACCGAGGTGCCCATGGCGTACTGGTTGTTCTCGATGATGAAGATCACCGGGAGCTTCCAAGTCATGGCCATGTTGAACGTCTCGTGCAACATGCCCTGTCGTGCCGCACCGTCTCCCATGAAGCAGACCGTCACGTGATCCTCTTTGCGGTATTTGTCCGCGAAGGCGATTCCCGCGCCAAGGCCGATTTGGCCACCGACAATGCCGTGTCCGCCGAAGAGGTTGCGCTCCTTGTCAAACATGTGCATGGAGCCGCCTTTTCCTTTGCTTGTGCCGGTCTTCTTGCCGTACATCTCAGCCATGACGAACTTGGGGTCCGTGCCAAGGACAAGTGGGTGAGCGTGGTCACGGTAGGCCGTGATGACACGATCTGTGGGGCGAATGGCCTCGCGCATGCCCGAGAGCACCGCTTCTTGTCCAATGTACAAGTGGCAGAATCCGCCAAATTTCTGTTGGATGTAGAGTTGACCACACCGTTCCTCAAACTTTCGCATGAGGTACATCTCGCGGAACCAGCGTGTGTAAGTGTCCTTGTTGTGCGGCAGGTTGCCATTCTTGGCAACCGGCTTCCGTCCTGCTTTCACAGGCTTTTTGGGGGCTGCAGCAGCAGTGGGTTGTGAAGTAGCCATCGCAATGGAGTTAACGCCCAAATATAGCGTTCAGCACCACCCGTTCGCCGGCCCAAGGGCTCGGCCCTTCAAGGACCTGTTGTCGTGTCCAAAATACACGCCTTTTGAGGTCGGAATTGCGGCAACGCAACCTGTCCCTCACCTCACGCGTTGTACCTTCGCTTTCCGCTGAACGCGGTCACCTGCCCGAATTGAAACCTCCCTTGCCTTGCCTTCTCTGAACGACGTCTTGCACCAACGCCCTTCCATTGGACTCGACGCCATTGAAAGTGTGGCCCTGATGGATCGTTTTGATTCCAAATACGTTGTGCCCACGGATTGGCTCATGAACGTGTTGGAAGCCATGCCTGTACACGCCGTGCTCACCATCGAAAAGCAGGTCACGACACGCTACAACAACCTTTACTTCGACACGCCAGATGCGCGTTGCTTTGAGGACCACGTGCGAGGGCGTTCGGCCCGTTTCAAAGTTCGCATCCGGCATTACGACAACACGGGGGTGGCGTTTTTGGAAGTGAAGAGGCGTGACGTGTATGGCAAAACCACCAAGGAACGCCTGGTGCGCCCCTCCGAACGGGCTTGGGATGCGCCACTTACAGAGAGCGAACGTGCCTTTGTGGCGCAACACGTGCCTTTTGCCAACGAGTTGAGTCCTGTCCTTCAGAGCTCGTTCGAACGGTTCACCCTGGCCCATTTGGCTTCAGGCGAACGCATCACCTTTGACACCGACCTTTCTTTTGTGCACCCCGAGAACCAAGAAAGTTGGATTCGACCTGTCCCCCACCTCGCCGTGGTAGAATGGAAGCAACACGTGGTGAACCACCAAGGATCGTTGATCCAAGCCTTCCGGAGCCAAGCAGGACGCCGTGGACCTCTTGGCCGTTCATTGCGGGTCTCCAAATTTGTCTTGGGCAGCTCCCAACTTGCCCCCCAGCGACCAGTCAGAACCTACCGTTCTGCATTGCGAGACCTCGCTCGCGCTGAACACTACGCTTCCAACCCGACCTTTGCGCCTCAATCTCTCCTGCGATGACCATCTCCCTTCTCTCCTCACTCCTGCTGCAATCTTCCTTTTCGTTGAGCGAAGGATGGGGCGCATTGCTTGCATTGTTTGCGTTGAATTTGGTGTCTTCGTTGGTCGTGGTGCGCGTCATCTACCACATGGCGGCCAAACGCCGGGACTTCGTCTTCACCTTCATGCTGGTCTCCACAGCCGTGTTCCTTCTGTGCCGGTTGTTGGCCGGGGTGGAAATTGATTTGGCCTTCGCGTTGGGACTGTTCGCCATTTTTGGAATCATTCGGTACCGGACCAACGCCATCCCCATCCGGGAAATGACGTACCTGTTCATTGTCATCACGTTGGCGGTGATCAACGCGCTTGCCCCGTTGGCCGCGACTTGGACCGAAATCATTTTGGCCCACGCGTTGATTTGGGCCCTTTCCTTGGTCCTGGAACGGCTCTGGTTTGTCGAGCATCTCGCCACCAAAATGGTGGTGTACGACCGAATCGACTTGCTCCACGAAGGACGTCGCGCCGAGTTGATTGCCGACCTCGAACGCCGCACCGGCGTGACCATCGTTCAACTCGAAATCGGCAAGGTGGATCTGCTTCGCGACACCGCGAATCTGAAAATTCACTTCTCGGCCGACAACGAGCCGGGGCATTTCGAGGAGTCTCAGTCCTGAGATTCGAGCAAAACCACGGCATGGGCACTGATGCCCTGCTCCAAGCCGACAAACCCCAGTTTCTCGGTGGTGGTCGCCTTGATTCCGATTTGGTCTACGTCGGCTTCCAACAAATCCGCAATGCACTGGCGCATGGCCGGAATGTGCGGCTTCAATTTGGGTCGCTGCAGGCACACCGTGGAATCGACGTTGGCCAACTGCCAACCACGCGCTTTGACCATCGCCCACGTTTTGCGCAGCAAAATCTTGCTGTCGATGCCTTTGTAAGCCGGGTCCGTGTCTGGAAAATGGGTGCCAATGTCGCCCAAGGCCAACGCGCCGAGCAAGGCGTCGCAAATCACGTGGAGCAGCACGTCCGCGTCGCTGTGACCCACCGACCCCTTCGTATGAGGAACAACCAAACCTCCGACAACGAGGTCCTCTCCTTCCGCAAGTTGGTGAACGTCGTAGCCGTATCCGATTCGAAGGCTCATTCCTCGCTCCCGATGTAATCGGCCAAATCCGAGAACTGCAACCTCAACGAGAAACGGAGCGTGTTGGCAAGCGGGTTTTGCTGCGTCGTGCTGATCAAGTAACTCAAATCGACGGTGAACACCGTGTACTTGACGCCGGCACCCAACGTGATGAATTGGCGGTTCCCTTTGCTAAAATGCTCGTAGAAGTACCCCGTTCGGAAGGCAAACACGTCCGCAAAGTTGTATTCCAAACCTGCGCCAAGGTTGACCTCCCGCAACTCCTCCTTCAACCGGCTTCCCTCAAGCACCGAGGCTTCTCCCTCGCTGTCGATGGTCACAATCCCAGGCGCATCGTAAAAACTCTGCACAATGCCTGTGGCCACCCCCACGTTGGGGTCCATGCCGCTCACAATCGGCAACGAGCCGTCTGGACCCGGATTGTTTCCGTAAATGGGCTGTGTTGGGACAAGAAGTTTGTTGGCATCCAACGCCACCGTCAAACTGTTGTAGTCGTCGATTTCCGTTTCATACGCCGCCCCAATGCGCAGGTTGCTTGGGATGAAATCTCGATTGGCGGTTTCGGTGTAAGACATTTTTGCGCCGAGGTTGCTCATGTTCAAGCCCCAGCTGAACGTGCCGTCCTTCTTGCCCCAATCGGCTTGGTCGTTCACGTAATACATGCTCAGGTCCGCCGCCACGGAAATGCCCGGCTGGCTCTCCGCACCTTGAACCGCCGTTCCGCCAGTCAAGTTGCTGTGAATGAAGCGTGCGGAGAATCCCCCGCTGAAACGGTCGGAGAACTTTTGGGAAAAGCCCCCGTCCAAGCTCAACTCGGCGGGTTGAAAGTCCCGGATCGTCGTTCCGACTTCGTCCGTGAAGGTGATGTTTCCCAGGCTGAAGTAGCGAAGCGCCACCCCGTACGCTTGGCGCTTGTTCAACCGGCGCACCGAGCTGACGTACGCCAAATTCATGTCGTCCACCAGGGCGCGCAACCAAGGCGCGTAACTGAGGCTCATTTCAACTTCGTTGGCTGTGAAGGCCATCTTGGCGGGGTTCCAGTGCATGCTGTTCGCGTCGGGCGACAACGCCACTCCGACGTCGCCCATGGCACCCGAACGGGAATCCGGCGCAATCATCAAAAACGGCACGGCCGTGGTAATCGTGTTGAGCTGGAGCAGTTGGGTGGGGTCTTCCTCGGTGATTTGGGCCCACGAAGTCGTAGGGGTCCAAAGCGCCACCGCAAGAAGACTTGCACAAACAAGGGTAAGGAGATGCTTCATCGTAGAGCTGCCAAAGTTAATCATGAGTGCAACGCCTCATTCGGGTCGAAGAACGACAAGTTTGTCCGCGTATTGTGCGGAGTTTCCAAATTCGTTGGTCCAAGTGACGCGGAACACATACACGCCGGGGCTTACGTGGCCGCCTGAAGAAGGTTTCAAGTCCCAGGACATGACGTCGTCGCGAAACCCAAGAACTTCTCCTTCGAACGCTTGCTCGTGAACCTTTGTTCCAGAAGAATTGAACACCTGAAGCACCACGTCGGCAGCTTTGCACGCCTGGTTCCCCGTCATTCGGAAAGTCACCTGCTCCACCGCAGGGTTGGGAAAAGCCAACACCTCGAGCAACGCCACCTCCAAAGACGAAGCCACCACAAAGTGCGTGGTTGCCGTGGCGCTGTTGTTCGCCACATCCCAAACCTTCAATTCCAATTCGTGCAGCCCCTCGGAGAGGTCCTGAAAAGGAAAGCGAATGGAGCCACTTTGGTAGGTGTCCAAATCCGATACGAAGTACTCGTTGAGCACGAAAGGCCGGGTCGCGTCGCCGTCCAAGATGGCCTTGGCATCGTGGCCTATGCCGTTGCCTGAGGTGTTGATTCCGCTCGCATCGAAGACGCGGGCAAACAACCACGGGTCCTCGTGAACGACGTCCCCCGCTCGGAACAGGGTGTCGTTCATAAACAGTTCAAGAACCGGACCGTCCGAATCGCTGAGGGGGTTCTCCGAAGTTCCTCCGATCACAAAGGACTCTGAAAAGCCGTGGGCGTCTGTTTGGTCGGACAACGCATAGCAACTGACCCGGCCGGTACCGTAGGCGTAATTGATGTCGCGCGGAACGATGAACCGAAATTCGAACACCCCGTTTTCAACCGAGGCCAGCCCCTTGTGAAGGATGTTCTGAAACACTTCGTACGTGAAGGGGCCCTCAGACTGGTCGTTGTCCAACGTTGTCACGGAAGCCTGCTTGTCAAACACCGTCGGAACCACCACCCCATTGAACTCCGACAACGTGTCCCCCGAAGCGTTGCCGACGTACCCTCGAATGACCACCTCGTCGAGCGAACGCATCGTGTCGGGCACTTGCGTCAAAAAGACGCGTTCTGTGGGGTAAGCGAGTTCTATGGCGGGGTCG
>JBDQOS010000129.1:0-3618 GCA_040261075.1 Flavobacteriales bacterium | reverse complement strand
CCTACCTCGGCGCGGAAAAACGCTACGGAGAGATCACGGACGAGATTCGGGAGCGCATCGACTTTGAGCTCAAGACCATTGAGCGCACAGGGTACCCGGGCTACTTCCTGATCGTGCAGGACTTCACGACGGCCGCCCGCGAGATGGGCGTGAGTGTGGGGCCGGGTCGTGGTTCGGCCGCGGGTTCGGCGGTCGCATACTGCGTGGGGATCACCAACGTGGACCCCATCAAGTACGACTTGCTGTTCGAGAGGTTCCTGAACCCGGACCGCGTCAGCCTTCCTGACATCGACATCGACTTCGACGACGAGGGGCGCGGCAAGGTCATCGACTACGTGATTGACAAGTACGGCGCCAACCAAGTCGCCCAAATCATCACCTACGGCACCATGGCCGCCAAGTCGTCCATCCGCGACACGGCGCGCGTCATGGAGTTGCCGCTGGGCGACGCCGACCGCCTTGCCAAGCTCGTCCCGGACATCTCGCTCAAGAAGATGTTCAGCCTCGACGACAAGGCGCTGAAGGAAAAGGTGAGGAGCGAGGGATTTGCCATGGTGGAGCAACTCAAGGCGATCAGCCAGCAGCCCACGCTCGAAGGCCAAACCCTGCAAACCGCGCGCGTCCTCGAAGGCAGCGTCCGCAACACGGGGATCCACGCCTGCGGCGTGATCATCACTCCCGACGACATCACCAACTTCGTGCCGGTTGCGACCGCCAAGGACAGCGCAATGGCGTGCACGCAGTTCGACAACGCGGTGGCGGAGGACGCCGGCCTGCTCAAGATGGATTTCTTGGGCCTGAAGACCCTGACTGTCATCAAGGACGCGGTGAAGAACGTGAAGCTCCGACACGGCAGAGACCTCGACCCGGACAGTTTCCCGCTTGACGACCCCAAGACTTACCAGTTGTTCCAGCGCGGCGACACGGTCGGCATTTTCCAATACGAATCGGCCGGCATGCAAAAGCACCTCAAGGCGCTGCAACCCACCGTTTTTGAGGACCTAATCGCCATGAACGCACTGTACCGTCCGGGGCCGATGGAATACATCCCGGACTTTGTGGCGCGGAAGCACGGTCGGCAGGCGATCACGTACGATTTGGACGCATGCCAAGAGTACTTGGAAGAGACCTACGGCATCACGGTGTACCAGGAGCAGGTGATGCTTTTGTCCCAAAAACTCGCCGGCTTCTCCAAGGGCGAGGCCGACAGCCTCCGGAAGGCCATGGGAAAGAAGAAGAAGGACATCATCGACAAGATGAAGCCCGATTTCATGGCGCGCGGGGTCGAGAAGGGGCACGACGCGGGTAAGCTGGAGAAGATTTGGACGGACTGGGAGGCGTTTGCTTCCTACGCGTTCAACAAGTCGCACTCCACCTGCTACGCGTGGGTGGCTTACCAAACCGCCTACCTCAAAGCGAATTATCCTGCGGAGTTCATGGCGGCGCAGTTGTCCAACAACATGAACGACATCAAGGAAGTCACGAACTTGATGGATGAAGCACGACGGCAGGGCGTGCCTGTGTTGGGGCCGGACGTCAACGAGTCGGCATTCAAGTTCACCGTGAACAAGGAGGGCGCGATTCGGTTTGGGCTCGGGGCCATGCGCGGCGTGGGAGAGGGGGCGGTGATTGCCGTGGTCGAGGGCCGAGCGGACGCCCCGTACGCGTCGCTGTTCGATTTCGCACGACGTGTCAACCTCAAAGACTGCAACAAACGGGTCTTCGAAGCGCTGGCGCTCGGGGGCGGATTTGACAGCTTTGGGCTGCACCGAGCGCAGTTCTTTGCGCTGGACCACAAAGAGCGCCCCCTGATCGAATTGGCCGTCCGGTACGGCGCGGCGACGCAGGAGTCGGAAAACTCGGCTCAGGTCTCGCTGTTTGGCGGCGACGAGGGCGCGATGGACATTCCTGAGCCCCTGGTGCCGGACTGCGAACCCTGGGCGGACATGGACCTGCTGAACAAGGAACGCGACATCGTCGGGGTCTACATCTCCGGGCACCCGCTCGACCGGTTCCGCCTCGAACTCGATCACCTGTGCGCCAAGGACGGGCTGACGCGCCTCGACAACCTGGAACAGGAAAGGGGAAAGAACTTGACGTTTGGGGGGCTCATCACCTCGTGCGAACACCGAATCAGCAAGTCGGGTCGACCTTGGGGTTTCTTTGCCCTGGAAGACTACAAAGGCACCCACGACTTCCGCTGTTTTGGCGAAGACTACGTGAAGTTCAAGGAATTCATGGTGGAGGGGTGGATGGTGCTTGTCACGACGCGGGTTCAGGAGCAAGGGTTTGGGCGAGACGGCATGGAGGCCAAACTTCAAGCCATCGAGCTCCTCTCCGAAGCACGCGAAAAGCGCATTGGCAGGTTGCGGGTGCAGGTTCAGCTCAGCGCGCTCAACGACGGCTGGGTCGACACTTTCACGGCGAGTGTGGAGCAGCATCCTGGCCCGGTGGGGGTCACCCTGGAGATCTACGACGACGAGGCGAAGCTGGAGATGCCAAGCCGCACCTCCAAGGTCCAACTTGACGACGCGTTCGTCGCCGCCCTAGAGGAACTCTGCGTTCCGGGCAAGGCGCAGTACCGCCTCGACATGAAGCGGTGACGTTGTCCACGAAAGAGGTGCCAAAAAGGTGGAAAACTGACTTGTTGTGGTACGTGAATCACGTTGAGTGAGACTCACGACGAGGTAACTTTGACCTTCAATCTCAATTCGAACCAGAATTTAACAGCCATGGCAGTAGAACTGACCGACGCGAACTTCGAGGAGCTCGCAATCAACAGCGACAAGCCCGTAGTCGTCGACTTTTGGGCGGAATGGTGCGGACCTTGCCGCATGGTGGGGCCCGTGGTGGAGGAGTTGGCCAACGATTACGAAGGCAAGGCCGTTGTGGGCAAAGTCAATGTGGACCACAACAGCGACGTGAGCCAGCGTTTTGGCATTCGCAACATCCCCACCATTCTCTTCCTCAAAAACGGCGAAGTGGTGGACAAGAGCGTTGGCGCTGTCCCCAAGAACGTGCTTCAGGAAAAGCTCGACGCCCTCCTGTAAGCGTCTTTGCAACCCAAGAAATTCTTGCAACGTCCCTGCCTATCTTGGTAGGGACGTTTTGTTTGACCTCACTTCGTTGCATCCCATGCCCATCAACCCCACACCGGAACTGCAGCAACGCCTCGGACGGCTTGAATTCCTTGCGCATCAAGCAGTCGAGGGATTCATCACGGGCATGCACAAGAGCCCATTCCACGGCTTCAGCGTGGAATTTGCGGAACACCGGCTCCACAACCCTGGCGAGTCCACCAAGCACGTCGACTGGAAGCTCTACGCCCGAACAGACAAGATGTTCGTGAAGCGCTACGAGGAGGAGACCAACCTTCGGTGCCAACTCGTCCTCGACGCCTCGCGTTCGATGGCGTATCCCGACGGCATCACCCTCGACGACGACCGCATGAGCAAGCTCAAGTTTGCGGTCCTCGCCTCGGCGGCCCTCATCGAGCTCTTCCGCCGCCAGCGCGACGCCGTGGGCCTGAGTCTCTGTGCGGATTCGCTTGACCTCCAAACCCCGGCACGCTCCTCTCGCGCCCTCCGCCGGATGCTCTACGACAAGCTCGAAAGCTTG
>JBDQOS010000128.1:0-5534 GCA_040261075.1 Flavobacteriales bacterium | reverse complement strand
GTCTAGTGAACACCTACGTGCTGTACCCCACGACGCGGTTCTTCCAAAACAGCCTGTTGCCTCGCCTTGAAGAAGCCTACGAGCGCTTTTTGAAATATGCGCTCTCCGGCCGCCGGCCCTGGGCCTTCTTCTTCGGCACGGTGGGCCTCCTGTTCTTGTCCGTCGTGTTGATGGGCCTGTTCCCACCTAAGGTGTTGTTCTTCCCCGACAACCAGCCGCAGTACCTGAACATCTTCATTTCGAAGCCCATTGGGACGGACCTCGAGGAAACCAACGAGGTGGCCAAGGAAATCGAACACGTGGTGCTGGACGTGTTGGCGCGCGACGAGTGGAAGCGCCCCAACCCCGAGACGGGAGAGTTCGAAAGCTTCATGGTCAATTCGGTCATCGGCACGGTGGGGAACGGCACGAGTGACCCCAACGAGGGTCCGCAGCTTGGACCCACGCCGCACAAGGCACGGATCGTTGTCAACTTTGTGAAATTCCAGGACCGACGCGGCCTCGCCACGGGCGACGTGCTGTCGGCGATTCGGGAGGAGCTGCGCGGGTACCCCGACGCGGAGGTGGTCGTGACGAAGAACTCCGACGGGCCACCGCAGGGCGCGCCCATCAACCTCGAGCTTGTTGGCGACGACTACGACGAATTGCTCACCGCGAGCGAAGAGGTGCTGCTCTACCTGCGCGGCAAGGATTACGCCGGGGTGGAAGAATTGAAAATCGACGTGGACAAGCGCAAACCCCAAATGCCCGTGGTCATCGACCGCGAGAAGGCCCGCACCTACGGGTTGAGCACGCGGGACATCGGGTACGCGTTGCGGACTGCGCTGTTTGGGCGGGAAGTGGGCACCTACAAAGACGGGGAGGACGACTACCCCATCAACGTGCGGTTTGCGGAGGAATACCGGCACAGCAGCGACGCGTTGATGAACCAAAAGGTCATTTTCCGCAGCCAAAGCGACGGCCAAATCAAGGAGGTGCCCATCAGTGCGGTCGCCACGGCCAGCCGAGCCACTACGTTTAGCGCGGTGAAGCGCAAGGACCTCAAGCGGGTGATCACAATGACGTCCAACGTGCTCGAAGGCGCCAACCCCACGGAGATCATTTCGCGCATGGAGGCGGACATGGCAGCAGATCTCACCCTGCCGTCCACGGTGCGCTGGGCCTTCACGGGCCAGCAGGAAGAGCAGCAGAAGGAAATGGCGTTCCTGTCCAAGGCGCTTCTCATCGCGCTGTTCCTGATCTTCCTCATCATCGTCAGCCAGTTCAACAGCGTGACGACGCCTTTCATCATCGGCTTCAGCGTGCTGTTTTCACTGATTGGCGTGTTGCTCGGGTTGGTCATCTTCCAAATGGAGTTCGTGATCATCATGACCATGATTGGCATCATCTCGCTTGCGGGTGTCGTGGTGAACAACGCCATCGTCTTGATCGACTACACGAATTTGCTCCGCGCGCGCCGTCGGGAGGAGCTGGGTTTGGAGGACGGCGACTCACGAGATGCGGTGACCAAATTGCCGTTTGAGGAGGTTCACACGGCCATCGTCAAGGGTGGGCGCACGCGTCTGCGGCCGGTGTTGCTGACGGCAATCACAACGGTTTTGGGCTTGTTGCCTTTGGCCATCGGCCTCAACATTGACTTTGTGCGGTTGCTGACCGAATACGACCCCAACATTTACGTCGGCGGGGACAACAACGTGTTCTGGAAGCCGATGAGCTGGGCCATCATCTTCGGGTTGACGTTCGCCACGTTCCTGACCCTGGTCATCGTGCCGGTCATGTACTGGTGGATTGAACGGACCACCTACAAGTTGGCGGGCCGGGAAGTGTAAGCTTCGTCTCGAAATCAGAGGACACAAAAAAAGGGAGGCACAGGCCTCCCTTTTTCATTTCGCGTCGGGCGTGTTGCTTCAGCTCTCAACCCAACTCACCCTTCGATCTCGTGGGTGTCGAGGTTGAGGATGTACGTGTTTCCGTTGCGCGTGACGGTGGCGAGGTTGTCGCATTCGCCGTCCCCAAAGTCAATCACGACGTCGTGCTGCGGCCGATCCACGGTGACGGTTCCTGAAATCGGGTAGCCGCAGGGGCGGCTGTGCACGACGGCGTCGAGGGTTCGGGTGGACCCGCCCCAAGCGCCGGAGGTTTCGTGGGTGGCGACGCCGTCGCGCTGCACGACGTTGTCGTCGCACGGCTCCGTGTCAAACCCTTCGAGCCAGGTCAACGTGCCGGCGTAGTTGCGCGTCAAGGTGTGGCCGTTGCGGGAGACGGTGACGTCGTGGTTTTGGCTGTACGTCGGAAGGCCGTCTTCGTTTTCGCCTTCAAAGGTGAGCACTCGGGTTCCCGTCATGGTGACGTTTCCGACCTGAAAGCCGTCAAAGGTGGCGGTGCGTGTGGCGCCAATTTCGGCGCCCAAGTCGCCCGTCACCACGATTTCGATGACGCCGCTCCGAGGCATTCCGTTGGGCCCTTCGCATCCTTCACCAAATTCGAGGGTCACGGTGCGTGGGTACAGCCCTTCGCCGGAGTCGGTGACCGTGACGCATTCGGGCACAAACGGACTCTCTCCGCCGCAGGGCGTTCCGCCTCCGTGGCGCAACGTCATGGCGTCGACGGGGCCTTCCATGTGGCGGTCGGCGAGGTCGGCGACGGATTCGTCCGCGCCCAAGGCGCGGGTTTCGGGGGCGAGGGAGTCCTGGCGATTGCAGGAAGTCAGCCCCACGGTCAGGGCGAAGGCGGCGAGCGCCGCGGTTTTCAGGGATGCATTCATGTTGAACGTTGTTTTGAGTTCGGAGGTGGGACGAGCCGTTCTCGCGCAAGTTGAAACGCACGGGCGCTTTTAACACCCGTTGTCAACGCACGATGACGCGCTGCACTCGGGGACCGAGGCGCGTGAGAAGTTCGTAGGGGATGGTTTTGGCTTGCGAGGCCAAATCGTCCAGCCGCGGAGCCTCTCCCCACAGCGTCACGCGGTCGCCGGGCTGCACGTCGAGCCCTGTGACGTCGACGGTGGTCATGTCCATGCACACCCGACCCACGGTCGGCAGGAGACGGCCTTTCCAGAGCACTTTGCCCTGCCCGTTGCCGAGGTTCCGAGGGTAGCCGTCGGCGTACCCGACCGACAAGACGGCCAAGACGCGGTCGTGGGTGGCCGCGTCGGTCCAGCCGTAGCCCGAGCCGTGGCGGGCGGGGACGTGCACGAGTTTGGCCACGGAAGTTTCCAAGGACAGAACGGGCTGCAACCCCAACTCAAGCGCCCCCGGACCCAAGCCATACATCGCAAGGCCGACTCGGATGTGCGACAACAACGGTGCCCACGTTTCCGTGTTGTCCCCCACGATTTCGTGAACACGTGCGGCACCTGCCGAATTCAACACGTGCGCGGGAACGTTCGGGAAGTGCGCTTGCGTGCGCTCGTGGAATTGCGCGAGTTGGCCTCGGGTGCGTTCATCCAACGTGGGGTCGTCGGCACCGGCGAGGTGGGTCATGACGGTGGCCAAACTCAGCTCTTGCGAGCCCAGCAGTTCTTCCGCCCGCCCGTCTTCGTGCGGGGCAAGCCCGAGGCGGTGCATCCCGGTGTCGAGTTTCAGGTGCACCGGCCAACCCTCGATTCCGTGCGAAGCTGCCCAGCCGTGGGCGAGCTCGAGGTGGTCGAGCGACACGAGTTGAGGCTCAAGGCGGTGTTCGAGCAGGGTGTCGAAGGTGCCTGGGTCCGGATTCAACACCAAGATCCGCGACGTGATGCCTGCCTCGCGCAAGACGACGCCTTCGTCTGCGTAGGCCACGGCAAGCCAATCGACGCCTTGGGCTTCGAGAAGGCGTCCGAGCACCACGGGGTCGGTGCCGTACCCCAGGCCTTTGATGACGGCGATGACCCCTTTGGCGCCGACGTGACTTCGGAGCACACGCACGTTGTCCACCAACGCGGAGACGTTCAGCGTCAGGGTGGTGACGTGCCGAGTGGGGGCCAAAGCTTGCACGGCTGCGCCCAAACGTTCGTGCGACGCCACTTTGACCAGCACGTTCGCTTCGTCCAAGGCCCGTGCCGCATCCACCAGGTCGTCGAGGGACTGAAAGCACGTCACCGCAATGCGACGCGCGTCGGGACCGGCGACGTGGTCAGAAAACGCCTCGAGCGCCTCCCCTGACCAATGCGGCACCCACACCCAGAGGTCCGTCAACGACGACCGTCCCGCGAGGGCGAGGATGCGCTTGGCGCGTTCGCGTTCGTGGAGTCCGCTTTGGGCCACGTCGCCCACGAGGGCGAGTCGGCGTGCCGAATGGGGCGCGCGACCCAAGGCGTCGAGCGCCACCTCGAGCGACCCCAAATCGTGGGCGCAGTCGTCCTGAATGAGCACGCCGCCTCGAGCCCGCTTGACGTTGGAGAGCCTCCCCGTGGGCGCCTTCAGCTTGCGAAGTCGTTCTGACAGCTCGTTCAGGGCCGTGCCGTGATGCAAGGCCACCAGGGAGGCTGTTGCCGCGTTGCGGACGGAAGCCAGGCTTGTGCCGTCCAGAACGACCTCGGCCCGCGCTCCGTTCCATTCAAACGTCCAGGTGTGAGTCGAGCTCCCAGCCGTCACCACGAGTTGGGCTTCCTCGCGCCCGGGCTCGTCGCCAAACGCCCAGGTGACAAGCTCGCCGGGCACCAAGGCCGCGCACGCTTTCCGAAACGCTTCAGGCATGAACACCCGCCCGCACCCCTGGAAGAGCTCGCACTTTTCACGCGCCAAATGTGCCTCGTCGGCAAAATTCCCGAGGTGCGCTTCACCAAGGTGGGTCAGCACGCCTTCGGTCGGGGCGATGCACTGGGCCAACCGGGACATTTCGCCGGGTTGGCTGATGCCGGCCTCCACCACGGACAAGTCGTGGTGGGTGTCCAAAGACCAAACACTCATCGGCACCCCCAGTTGGCTGTTGTGGCTGAGCGGGCTGCGGTGGACGGCTGCGGTTTCCGGCAAAAGTTCAGCGATCCATTCTTTCACGGTGGTTTTCCCGTTGCTTCCTGTGACGGCCAGGACAGGCCCGCTGAACGCGTCACGTTGGGCTCGGGCCAGGCCCTGAAGTGCGCCAAGCACGTCTTCCACAACCAGCACGTCGGCGTCTTGAGCCCACGAGTCAGAATCGCTGGGACTTCTGCGAACCACAAAGCGCCGAACTCCGGCACGATGTGCTTCCACCAAGAAATCGTGTCCGTCGTGCCAAGGCCCGTGAAGGGCAAAAAACACCGTGTCGGAGGGCCGGTGAAGGGTGCGCGTGTCCGCAGTCAAGCGCTGAACCAAGCCCTCGACGGGGCCGAGCATGTGAGTCTGGCCCGGGTGGGAGGTGACGTGCGTGGCGCACCACGCGCGCCAGGCTTCGACGCTCCACCCCCGTCCGGTCATGCGGACTTCGTTTCGTTCGCCGCGACATACGCGTGACGCGCTAGGGGGATGTACCGGTCCTGTGCTCCCAATTCCACTTGGCTCGTCCCGCCTGCAATCCGGTGCGAGAAATGCGCGGCCCGGCCCGTTTCCATGCAGACCGCATGCAGTTTGGTCACT
>JBDQOS010000127.1:0-3536 GCA_040261075.1 Flavobacteriales bacterium | reverse complement strand
TTGGTTTCAGGCGGAAGCGTGTTTTCGGACAAGACGTACCTCTCTCGCGGGCACGAGCAACGCATTCGGGCCAACGCCAAGTGGAGATACAGGCTTTCGCCGATTTGGCAAGTCGGCGGAGCGGTTCAAGGACAGTATCAGCAAATGGGGCGCTTCATCCTGTGGGACGATTTTACGACCAACGCCTACTTGCCGATGGAAGGGACGTCCAGCGAGGACCGCTGGGCCAATTGGCACACGGACGTTTGGGCCAAATGTGCAACGCTCGCTGGCGGCACCCACCACCTCAATGCCCGAGTCTACCAGACTTCGCGCTACGGCTCGGAGCCAGAGCCGACCATGACCAGCACCTTGGCCATGGGGCAATACCGGTACTCCCGGACGGTTGGCGACCATTTGACGTTGCAGGCAGGCGGGTTTGGCTCGGTCCAAAAGTCGTTCTCGAGCTTGTACCCGGGCATCCAGTTGCTGACCTTCAACCTGGCCCATTTTGAACAAGTCGAATGGGCCAAGAACGGGTGGAAGTTGGGGGGCGGAATCCGCTACGAGAGCAACCTCAACCCAGGCGTCTACGACGAAAATTCGGGCCCCATCTTGCGGTTTGGGGCCAACCGCCGGCTCACCCCAAGCACCAACGTGCGCTTCTCGTACGGAGAATCGCTCCGGTTTGCTTCCATTGCGGAGAGGTACGTGGTGGGATCGCTGTCGGCGGGAATCAACATCCGCGGGAATTTGGGGCTGCAAAGCGAATCCGGAAACAACTGGGAGCTTGGGCTGGTGCAAGAAGTGAAAGGCGATGCCGGCAGCATGCTGCTCGAAGCGTCGGCTTTCGTGCTCAATTACGACGAGATGATTGAGTACACGCTCCAAGCGGCAACCGACTCGAACGGCACCATCATCATTGAAGACGGGGTACCGCAGTTTTATTTCCAACCGCTGAATTTGGGGCGCACTCGGATATCCGGGTTTGAAGTCAGCGCCACAGGGGAGGGACGTGTTGGACGCATTCCGATTCGAGCGGTGGCAGGTTACACCTACAATTATGCCGGGGATTTGTCCAACGACCCTGCCCAGGACAGCCTGCACGTCTACTGGGGCAACTTCCTGCAGTCCTTCGGCGAGGCCCGCGACAGCCTGGTCGCGGCCGGCTCGCTGTTGAAATACCGGAACAAAGGTGCACTCAAAGTGGACGTGGAATGGGACATGGGCCCCCTCACGGCGGGCGTGGCCGTGAATCACCAAAGCTTCATTGACGCCGTCGATTGGTACTTCGAGGAACTCATCAGCGGGCTGGTCAATTACCGCGAGCAATTCACCAACGGCGCCAAACGTTGGGACGCAAGGATTTCCTACACCGCAC
This sequence comes from Flavobacteriales bacterium, assembly GCA_040261075.1. Lineage (GTDB taxonomy): Bacteria > Bacteroidota > Bacteroidia > Flavobacteriales_D > Sanyastnellaceae > UBA11663. The sequence continues at coordinate 2,176 of JBDQOS010000127.1, read as the reverse complement.
CTAAGGGACAGCGATTCTCGCTTGTTGTCAACAACCTCACCAACGGGGTTGTGAGCACGCGTCCGGGCATCATGGGAGCTCCGCGCCACGTCATGCTTCGGTTTGACACCACTTTTTAATCCCTTAAAGGTGCAACCCAGCGAAGTTTCATGCAGTCCTCATTTCGGACCTACTATTTTTGCGCCACCGAGCACTCACATTCCCCATTTTCTATGATTCACACCCCCACGATTCGCTTTGCAACAATCGCCGTATTTTTTCTCGTTGCTGCCTTCTCGGGCGTTGCGCAAAGCCACATTTCAGGCGAGTTCATCGTCATGTTTCACGGGCCCCAAGATCCAGAAAAGTGGGGGGCTGAGACGGGCTTGGACCACGCCCAAACCTTGTCTCCGCGCGCCCACATTCACCTGTTCCGCGCAACCTCGGCGACGACCTCGGCTCAGGACTGGGAAGTTCTCCGTGCGCTTCGTCAAGACGACCGCGTAGAGGCCGTTCAGTTCAACCACGAAGTGCAGGAGCGCGAAACGTTGCCTGACGACCCTGCGTTGGGCCAGCAATGGCATCACGTTGAATCTGGGGATCACGACATCGATTCAGACTTGGCGTGGGACATCACGACCGGCGGGACAGCCGCGAACGGTGCCCGCATTGTCGTCGCCGTTCTCGAAGGAGGTGGCTCGAATTACAACCACGTCGATTTGATTGACAATCACTGGGTGAACACAGCGGAGGTGCCCGACAACGGCCTTGACGACGACGACAACGGATTCGTGGACGACTACAACGGCTGGAACGCCACCAACAACACCGACAACATCAATACCGGTGGGCACGGAACGTCCGTTTCAGGGATGATCGGTGCCACCGGCAACAACGGCAACGGAGGGGTGGGAGTGAACTGGGACGTGGACATCATGCAAGTCCAAATGGGCGGACTTACCGAATCCAACGTCATCGCCGCCTACAACTACCCGTACGAGATGCGGGCTTTGTTCAACGAGACGGGAGGCGACCGCGGGGCCTTTGTCGTGGCCACCAACGCATCCTGGGGCATCGACCTTGCCAACCCTGCGAATTACCCCGTTTGGTGCGGCTACTACGACGACCTCGGAGAACAGGGCATTTTGAACTGCGGCGCAACGGCCAACGCTCAATACAACATTGATACGCAAGGGGACATGCCTACCGGCTGCAGCTCGCCCTACATGGTCGCGGTCACGGCAACGAATGACAACGACGTGCGGACCTTTTCCGGTTACGGTGCGACCACCATTGATTTGGGCGCGCCCGGCGAGTCGGTGTACCTGCCCAACGGTTCGACAGGGTACGGGAACACGAGTGGGACTTCGTTTGCGAGTCCCTGCGTGGCCGGAGCCATTGCCCTTGTTTACAGTGCTCCTTGCCCAGATTTGATGGAACTGGCGTTGACCAACCCGCAGGGAGCTGCGGATTTGGTGCGTGGCTACATCTTCGACGGCACCGACGAAGTGAGCAACTTGATTGGCGAAACGGTGACCGGCGGCCGGTTGAACGTGCACAACTCACTTAACCTTGCGTTGGCCAATTGCGGTCCCATTGAATGCTTCCCAGACTCCATCTATGCGTCGACGGGTTGCGTCTACAACGCGGAATTGGACACGGTGGTGACGGAAATTGAGTTGGGTGTTGAACTCACGTCGTTCTTGTGTTCGACAAGCACGCTGTGCATTTGGAATGCGGTGGATTCCGCAGACTACGTGTGCGATTCCATCAGCGTGAATTCAGGCGACACGTACGTGTATTCAAACCTGTACCCGAGCACGCACTACGAGTTGTTTTACACGGTTGACACTTGGGGTCAATATCCCGTGATGGTCGAGACGCCGGCCTGCGACACGTTGGTTCCCGGGTGCACCGATCCAGAAGCATTGAACTTTGACGCCTTGGAGGGGGCCAATTACGACGACGGCTCGTGCGAATACCCGTGCGTTGATTTCTCGCTGACGATTTTGACGGATTGCTGGCCTGGCGAAGTGGGGTGGGAGTTGGCTTTGGGGGAGGACGTGGTCGCCACAGTAGCTCCCATGACGTACACCGACGAAGAAACGGAATACGTGTTCGAGCAGTGCCTCACGGAAGGCTGCTACACCTTCACACTTACGGACGAATACGGCGACGGATTGAACGGAGCAGCATG
>JBDQOS010000126.1:0-2509 GCA_040261075.1 Flavobacteriales bacterium | reverse complement strand
CCACCGCCACGCCGTCAAAGCAACCGCACCTAGAATTCCCCAGGCCACGTTTCCTTCCGTGCTGAACAAGTGCGCCTGAGGCAGGCCGCCGCCTTGGAAAAGGTTGCCGGCATTCACCACCAGGTAAATGACTTTCCAACCGAGGATGAACCCCATCAAGGCTTGCAATCCGAGGTCGAGCGCTTGCGGACCGTGTCCCACTTCGATGTGGGTGGTTTGGTTCGAGAAATGACCTTCGGCGGACATGCGTCGCAACTCCCTTTTAAGCAAGGCGTGGGCGGCGAGAAAAGCGAGGGCCACGAAGAACCCAAAGCTGTTGATCAGCTTGAGGGCGGGCAAGTCCCAACCGAGCAAGTCGAGGAACGCGAAGTACAGGTTGGGGTACATGTTTGCGAAACTACGTCAGGTCACACCAAGGTTCCGTGCACCCAGCCCAAAGGGTCGATCCGGTCGAGCGTCACGGCACGTAAGGCGTTCCCTTTCACCTCCGAGGAGGGCACAGCCACACGAACGTAGTTCGAGGTGTACCCCATGCGAAGCCCGCCTTCTTCCGCATCCTCGAACAAAACGTCAGCCGTCGTGCCCAGATTCGCCTCGTATTGAGCCCGCTGCGCTTTGAGGCTCAAATTTCGCAGCGTCTTGTTGCGCTCCTTTCTCACCGGAACAGGAACCACCTCGTCGATTCGTAGGGCGGTTGTGTTGGGGCGTTCACTGTAGGTAAAAACGTGCAGGTAGCTGATTTCAAGTGACTTGATGAAGTCAACTGTGGTCAAAAATTCTTCGTTGGTTTCGCCGGGAAAGCCCACAATGACGTCCACGCCAATGCTCGCCTCAGGCATCAATTCGCGGATGCGGGCAATGCGGTTGCGGTACAGTTCTGTTCGGTAACGACGACGCATGGCCGACAGAATGTTGTCGGAGCCGGACTGCAGCGGGATGTGAAAGTGGGGTTGGAAACGTTGGGATTGGCTGACAAATTCGATGATCTCGTCGGTCAGGAGATTGGGTTCAATGGACGAGATGCGGTAGCGTTCCACGCCGTCAAGGACGTCCAGCGCTTGAATGAGGTCGAGAAGCGTTTCCCCATGTGCGGTCCCAAAATCGCCAATGTTCACGCCTGTCAGGACAATTTCTTTGGCGCCAGCTTTGACGGCCTTCTGGGCTTCACGCACGGTGTCAGCCACGGAGGCACTTCGCGATCGGCCTCGTGCCAGTGGGATGGTGCAAAACGCGCAGAAGTAGTTGCACCCGTCTTGGACTTTTAAAAAGGTTCGCGTCCGGTCCCCGCTTGAAAAGCCCGGGACAAAGTCCCGGACTTCTTTGATCTCGCCCGCCAGGGCTCGTGCTTCTTCGCCTTTGCTCGCGCCTTCGAGGTGCGCGACGAGGTTGAACTTCTCGCCGGCTCCAAGGACCAAATCGACGCCCTCGATTTGGGCGATTTCCTCCGGCTTGAGCTGGGCGTAGCACCCCACCACCACCACAAAAGCCTCCGGATTGCTTTGCATCGCGCGGCGAACGGCGTTGCGGCATTTGGCGTCGGCGTGGTCGGTCACGCTGCACGTGTTGATCACCACCACGTCGGGCGCATCGTCCAAATGAACGCGTGCGTACCCGGCCTCGCCGAGCTGGCGAGCCAGGGTGGAGGTCTCGCTGAAATTCAGCTTGCACCCCAGTGTGTGGAAAGCGGCTTTGAGTCCCGATGCCATGGCCGCAAAGGTACGTTTCCCCAACGCATGCAACTTCACTGGCGTATGCTGTGTTAACTTGCCGGACCCTGGTCTCAACCAAGAAACTGAAACCCATGAACCTGTTGACCCCTCGCACCGCATTGGCCGTGCTCACCTTGGCCGCGTTCAGCGCGCTCCAAGCCCAAACCTTCACCAACACCAACTCCCTCTTGCCACAAGAGTTCCACAGCGGCGGATGCGTGGGATTCACGGACCTTGACGGGGACGGTTACGACGACTTGGTGGTGCTCGACCAAAGCAACACGTTGCACACCCTCTACCAAACGGCGCAAGGCACGTTCAACGCCTACGACCTCGGTGCGGTCAGCGGCAACGGTCAGTGGGGCATGTGCGTGGCTGACTTTGACAACGACGGCCACAAGGACGTGTTCAGCGGCGGTGCCTACGACGGCGTCCACGTGCAGCACATCACTGCTCCAGGCGTTTCTACGAGCATGGAACTCGAAAACGGCAGCATGTTCATGCAGGCCTGCAACTTTGCGGACATCGACAACGACGGGGTCCTGGACGTTTTCGGATGCCACGACGACGCGCTCAGCCGCATGTGGCGAGGTGACGGAAGCGACGCGACGCTCACCCCGGCGCCTGCATTGATTGACTTGACAGACTACGACTACAGCGCGTACCCCAACACGGACCACAGCGGCAACTACGGCACGGTGTTCAGCGACTTTGACATGGACGGAGACGTGGATTTGTTCATCGCCAAGTGCCGTCAATTTGTGAACGACCCGCAAGATCCCCGTCGCGTGAATCAGCTG
>JBDQOS010000125.1:0-3283 GCA_040261075.1 Flavobacteriales bacterium | reverse complement strand
GTCACCACCTCGCCAACGCGCTCCTTGTACTTCTGGTACAACGCGTGCCTCCGAGCCCCCCTAGCCAACCCCTTTGTCCCTAATTTCACACAGAATTTCCCCTACATGGCCGAAGCAAACAAACCTGTACGCCTGAGCAAAGTCGCCCGCGAGTTCAACCTTGGCATGACCACCGTGGTTGAGTTCCTTGCGTCCAAAGGCATCGAGGTCGAGGCCAAACCCAACACCAAGTTGGACCCCGAGACATACGCCTTGGTGCGTTCCAACTTCCAAGGGGACAAGGAGACGAAGGAAAAGGCGCAGGCAAGCGCTGCCACGATTCAAGATCGCGAGAGCATCACGCTCGCCAGCGCGAAGAAGCGCGCGGTTGTCAAGCAAGAGGAGGAGGAGCCAGAAATCGACCTGAGCCAGTTCCGCAAGAGCGAGGCGGCACCTGTTGTGAAGAGGACGAAGCCCGCCGCGGCAGAGCCCGCTCCCCAAAGCAACACGGAGCCTGCTCCTGAGAAGCCCGAAGTTGCCGCTGCTGGAGAGGATGCGCCGGCAGAAAAGCCAGCTTCGGACGGACCCAAGGTGGTCGGGAAAGTGGATTTGGAGGCGCTGAAGTCCAAGAAGTCCGCGTCGAAGAAGGCGGCTGAAAAGAACACGGAAGCTCCGAAAGAGGCCGCAAAGCCAGTCGAGGAGAAGGAACCGGAAGCCCCTGCCAAAAAAGAAAAGAAGGCCCCGGCGGAACCGGAGGTGGTTCGGGCCAAAGCGGAGAAGTTGTCCGGCCCCACCGTGGTGGGCAAGATTGAGCTTCCAGTGGAGAAGAAGCGCTCGACTTCCAAGACGGCTGACGACGGCAAGAGGAAACGAGTGCGTGTGAAAAAAGTCGACGTCGCCAAGGCCGGTGGCGCGGCAGGCAAGGATGCGCGGACACGCGGACGTCGAAACGAGCCGAAAAAGGAAGTCAGCAAGGAGGACATCCAAAAGGAAATTCGAGCCACCCTTGCCAGAATGGGGGGAGGCAAGAAGTCCAAATCCTCCAAGCTTCGCCGCCAAAAGCGAGACGCCATCCAACAACGTCACGAAGAAAGCCACCTTCAGTCGCAACTCGAAGAGAGCATCCTGAAGTTGACGGAGTTTGTGACGGTAGCGGAACTCGCCACCATGATGGACCGCGGGGTGAACGACATCATTTCTGCGTGCATGACGCTGGGCATCATGGTGTCAATCAACCAACGTTTGGACTCCGAAACCATCACCATCATTGCCGAGGAATTCGGGTACGAGGTGGAGTTTGTGAGTGCCGAAGTGGAGGAGGCCATTTTGGTCGAAGAGGATTCCGAGGACGAATTGGAATCACGGCCTCCGATTGTCACGGTGATGGGCCACGTTGACCACGGAAAAACTTCGTTGCTTGACTTCGTTCGCAACGCCAACGTCATCGCAGGCGAGGCGGGTGGAATTACGCAGCACATTGGTGCTTACGCCGTGGAATTGGACGGAGGAAAGAAAATCACCTTCCTTGACACCCCGGGTCACGAGGCGTTTACGGCCATGCGTGCACGCGGTGCGCAAGTGACGGACTTGGCCATCATCGTGGTGGCGGCAGACGACCGCGTGATGCCCCAAACCAAGGAGGCGATCAACCACGCGCAGGCTGCTGAAATCCCCATGATTTTTGCCATCAACAAGGTGGACCGCGAAACAGCCAATCCCGACCGCATCAAGCAGGAGTTGGCGGAGATGAACATCTTGGTGGAAGATTGGGGCGGGAAATTCCAATGTCAAGAGATTTCGGCCAAGTTTGGCACCAACGTGGAGGAACTCCTGGAAAAGGTGTTGCTCGAGGCTGAACTCTTGGATTTGAAGGCCAACCCCAACAAACGCGCGCTCGGAACGGTGGTCGAGAGCAGCTTGGACAAGGGCCGCGGTTACGTCACCAACGTCTTGGTCGAGGCGGGTACGTTGCGCGTGGGTGACGCCATGCTCGCGGGTCAGCACAGCGGACGTGTCAAGGCCATGTTCAACGAACGCGGTCAACGCGTTGACGAGGCAGGTCCAGCCACGCCGGTGTCTGTGCTTGGGTTTGACGGTGCACCAAGTGCCGGAGACAAATTCAACGTGTTCGAAGACGAAAAAGACGCTCGAGCCATCGCCACCAAGCGCCAGCAGTTGCAGCGAGAGCAGGGCGTTCGGACACAGAAGACGGTGACGCTCGAGGAACTGGGCCGCCGGATCGAGGTTGGAGAATTCAAGGAGCTCAACCTGATCATCAAAGGGGACGTGGACGGTTCAATCGAGGCCTTGAGCGACTCGTTGCAAAAGCTCTCGACCGAAAAAGTCCAGGTGAACATCATTCACAAGGCTGTGGGTCAGATTTCCGATTCGGATGTGCTGTTGGCGTCGGCGTCAAATGCAATCATCATCGGATTCCAGGTCCGCCCGTCCGCCTCGGCGCGCAAACTTGCTGAGCAAGAGGAAATCCAAATCAAGCTCTACTCCATCATCTACAAGGCGATTGAGGAGATGCGCGACGCCATGGAAGGTCTTCTCAGCGCCAAAATCGAAGAGAACATTGTCGGCTCGGCGGAAATCCGCGAGACGTTCAAGATTTCCAAGGTGGGCACCATTGCCGGTTGCTTCGTGACCGAGGGCAAAATCCTTCGCTCAAGCCGAGTTCGGGTCATCCGGGACGGGGTGGTTGTGTACACCGGCGAACTGGGGTCCCTCAAACGATTCAAAGACGACGCCAAAGAAGTGGCCAAGGGATTCGAATGCGGCTTGAACATCGACCGGTTTAACGACATCAAGGTTGGCGACGTCGTCGAGGCCTACGAAGAGGTGGAAGTGAAGCAGACCTTGGACGATTGACACGCGCTTTTCGTGGCCATGAAAGTTGAGGTTGTGCACAAAGACCCGGAGGGACTCAGTGCAACGTTGGCAAATCGATGGTGCTTGGAATGACCAAGGCGTGCTTCCACGTGCCGACTTCTCCGTCCCGCAACGCGCGTTGGGCACTCCACATGTCTCGGAAGTTGCCCACGGTTACGGCGTAATTAGGTGTGATGGGGAGAAGTTGGCATGCGACGTTGGGGTGGTCCCTCCGGAATGCCGCGCGTACGGCGCGTGCCTCCTGAAGCTCTCCGAAATAAATCTGAATTCGGTAGCCTTGAAGAGGTTTGGGGTCGGCTTTGTCCAACGAATCCAAATGTGCCAAACCTTCAGGCAGGGTCCACTCAAAGGTGGCAGGGGCATGTCGTTGCGTGGGTGCGTGCAAAAGGACGAGCGTCGTGTCTCCCTC
>JBDQOS010000124.1:0-4751 GCA_040261075.1 Flavobacteriales bacterium | reverse complement strand
CCAAACGCCGCCCGTGACAGCAGTCAAGGCAACGAGAACGTACAAAATGCGAAGGTTGGCATGCATGCTGCGAAGGTCGGTCAAGCGGCGCGTGCAAACAACCGCCGGCGCGTCGTCAACACGGCTCCCGCAACGAGGAACACCACGAGCAGCGGCATTCCGACCGCCACAAATTGCCACCCGCTGCGTTCCGCACGAACGCGTTCCTCGTCCAGAGGCCGGAGCAAGATGGACCGAGAACGGACGCTGATCAACGCGTCCTCCTGCAACAAGTAGTTGATGGCGTTCAACAAAAACTCCTTGTTGTCGTAGACCACGCGCCGCGCGTACCTGTCGTAGCCGAGGGGCAAGATGCGGCCGTCGCTGCGGAATTTGTTGCGAGCCACGTCCCCGTCCGACACCACAATCATGGCTGTCGGAGCACTGGACTCTCGGAACGCAAAGTCGGCGTCGTCGCGAAGCCGCTCCGGCAAGGATTGCGCATAATGCGAGCGGAACGAACCTTCCAGCAGGGCCGCGAACACGGCGTTGGGCGTGTTCCCTTCCGCGAAGTACGACGGGTCAAGGTCCACGATTCCGCTCGAAATTCGAACCGGCACGCGGTAGGTTTTGGCCCGCTCACTCGACGTCAGAAGGACCGTGGAGGTCACCTCTTCTTGCGTGTTCACCAAATCCATGGAGGACACGAAATCAAAATGAATCGGGTCGAGGTTGTTGGTGATGGGGTGCCCGGTTCCGAGAGGCATGGCCAACGGCGCGAAGTACCAATTGAACAAGCGCATGTTGCGTTGGTTGCCCATCGGTCCTGCGTCGAGCATGATGGGCGCGCATTGGGGGTCGATGATCAAATCTCGGTTGAGGCGAACCCCGTAGTCGAAAAGCTGGTCGTAGAGCCCCAAAGGGTTTTCGACTCCGTAGGTCTCGTTGGCGTTTCGGATGCTGTCCAGGTCGGTGAGCACCGGGTCGACCATCCACAAGATTCGCCCCCCGTTCATCAGAAATTGGTCGAGGATGACCTTGTCCTTTTCGGGGAAGGTGCTGTCGGGTTTGGCCACAATCAACAGGTCATAGCGGTTCGCGCGGTAACGCATGCCGTCGAGCTTCTCAGACAACACGTTCAAGCGGCCGTCCAATTCTACGCGGGCCACGAGGTGGTCCTCCTCCAGGGTCGTGACCAAATCGGCCATGGCCAAATCCTCGAGCTCTCCGTGGCCTTCCAGAATGGCAATGGCTTTCGGCTCGAATGCCGTGCTTTGGCGGATTCCAGAGGCCAGGTTGAATTCCAACGTGTTGATGGAACCTTGAATCATGGCCTGGTCCGCCTGAGGGATGTCGCTGCCGAAGAACTGGACAGGCGATTCTTCCCCCCGGTAGCTGATCATGGCACCAGGCCAAACCGTTTGGAACGCCTGACGGCCGTTGTCCTCGAACGCGATGCGGGTGAACTCCAAGCCGCGTTCGAAGAGGGCTTGCTCGTTTTGGCCTACGGTTTGCGGGTCGTCCACGGCGTACACGTCCACAAACTGGAACGTCAGCTGGCCCTCGCTTGCTTGCGCCATCCGCTGCAACATCGACTCCACTTCGCCTTCAAGCCGCTTCCATTCCTGGGGAAGCTCTCCAGTCAAGTAACACGTCACCAACACGTCGTCTTGGAGCCCCTCAAGAAGTTCCAACGTGCCTTGGGCAAGCGTGTGGCGCTTTTCAGCCGTCAAGTCCACTGCACCGTGAACGAGTTGTCCCAACACGACCAGAACCGCCACCACAGCCGTGGACAACGCCAACGACGTACCCTCTCGCAAGACCCGCCCCCTTCTGAGGGCAAGAACGAAACGGGCGAGAAGCATCGACACAGCCATCCACGCCACGAAGTACACCACGTCCCGCGAATCCAATCGTCCGTGGCTCATCGCCTCGAAATGAGACTCCATTCCCAGCTGAACGAAGGCGTTTTCCCACGCTCCAAGCCAGGCAAAGTCGGCGACGGCGCCAAAGCCGAAGTAGAGCACGATGGATGCAAGCATTCCCGACAAGAAGGCCACAAGGGGTTGAACGGTGCATATCGACGCCACCACACCAATGCCGGTGAGGGCTCCTGAAAACACCGCCAGCCCCAAATACGAGCCCCAAACGGCGCCGAGATCCACGTTCCACGCGGGGCGTCCCAACATCCCCACCACCAACACGAACGACAACGTGGGCAGCAAGGCCGCCAAAGAGACCGCCCAAGCCCCCAAAAATTTGGAGAACACCACTTGCCCCTCGGTCAGCGGGCGCGTCAACAAAAGTTCCAACGTCCCCGACCGATGTTCTTCGGCAAACGACCGCATGGTGATGGCCGGAATCAGGAACATGAGCACCCACGGAGCCATCGCAAAGAAGGGGTCCAGCGACGCCATGCCGCTGTCGAGCACGTTCCAGCCGCCGGGAAACAGCCACAAGAACATGCTGGTGAACAGCAAGAAGACCGCCACCACGGTGTACCCGAGCAGCGAACTGAAGAAGGATTGGATTTCTTTGAGGACGAGGGCTCTCATGAATCGGAGGCCAAAGATAGCCCCTAGCCTCGCTCCGCCACCTCGTACGACCACACCTCGGCCGGGGCGCTGAACAAGGCCTTCGTTGAAGGCCAAACCACGCCAAAAAGTTCCGACCTGCGGTACGCGTTGAGCGCGTCCTCACTTTCCCATCGGCTCAGGGTCGCTCTAATCGACAGGTCGGCGGGGTCGGTCAACAATTCCACACCCCGGCATCCGGGCTGGCTTTCGATGTCAGCGTGATGCCGATGGAACAGCGCGTCAAACGCGGTGAGGTCGTGCGGATTCAGTGAAAGCCGTACGACGCGAACAATCACAATTCCAGGGCTGAAGATTCAAACTCAATGCGCACGGGGTCGCCAAACTTGAGGCCGAGCAAATCCGTTGCGCCCCCGTACCCCGTACCCGAACCGCCCATGCAAATGGCGATTTCCAAAAGCCCCATGGAATTGAACACAGCCACGGGTTCGCCCGGCGTGCCTTCGAGGTACGTGGTGCAGATGCGGCGAATGTCACTTCGCGCCCGCCGCATGCTGACGAAAAACGCCCGACCTCGGCTGGCCTCCTTGAAAAGCGCACGGTCGATGTCCGTGATGCAGTTGCCGCGTTCGTCGACGTGCCGCACGTGTCCCACAAGGGCGGTGCCTTCAATCACGGGACGGACGTTCTCGGCTTGGGTCACCAGCGCCGCGGGGCGACCCAGCATCTCTGGAATCCCGCCTTTGGCAAGGTGGGTTGCGGCCGGCACAAAAAGGGAGCGTTCCGGGAAAGTGGGCAGGTCTTCGTCGGTTTGGACTCCGCTCATGTCAAAGACCGCTTCCGGCTGCTTCGCCCCCATCAATTGAAAGACGCCGGTGTCCGCACCAATGAAAAACTGTTCGTACATCTTGACAATGCGGTGCGGGTGATCGGGCGTTTCCACCGCGTTGACGGCGATGAGGTGAACCGTGCCTTTGGGAAAACTCTGTACCGCTGCACGCAGCACAAACGCCGCGTGAACGGGATCGAATTTCCGGATGCTGTGGGTCAAGTCGACGACCTGAGCCTCGGGCATTCGCTTCAGAATGCTGCCCTTGAGCAAGCCGACGTACATGCTGTCGGCCCCAAAATCGCTGATGAGGGTGATGGGAGTCACGAACGCAAAGGTGAGAAAGCTACTTTTGTCCTCCACATGCACGAAACCATTCTTTCGCTCGAAGGCCTCGACCTCATGGCGTTCCTTGGACAGGGCAACGCCAACCTGCGTGCCTTGCAGGCCCGTTTCCCCAAATTGCGCATTGTCGCAAGAGGCACAGAACTCAAGGCCATGGGCGACCGCGAAGACCTTGGAAGGTTTGAGGAGGTGATGCGGATGGTCATTTGGCATGTCGACCGCTACAACAGCATTGGCGAGGACGACATCGAGCGTCTCACCAAATCCGAAGAAGCCTCCCTCCTTCAGCAATCCTCGCACGACGATGTCATTGTGTACGGACCGGGCGGCTTGAAAGTCACTGCGCGAACACCCAACCAACGACGTCTGGTGGAAGCCATTCGGGACAACGACATGGTGTTTGCGGTCGGGCCTGCCGGTTCTGGAAAGACCTACACCGCCGTGGCCATGGCGGTGGCCGCACTCAAGGACCGCCGCGTCCGGAAGATCATCCTCACCCGTCCCGCGGTGGAGGCCGGCGAAAACCTTGGTTTCCTGCCCGGCGACTTGAAGGAGAAACTCGACCCCTACCTCCAGCCGCTTTACGACGCCCTGACCGACATGCTTCCGTACGAGCGCGTGGCGGACCACATGGAAAAAGGCGTGATCGAAGTGGCGCCTCTCGCGTTCATGCGCGGCCGAACGCTGGACAAGGCGTTTGTCATCCTCGACGAAGCCCAAAACGCGACCTCCGCCCAAATGCGCATGTTCCTGACCCGCATGGGGCGCGACGCCAAATTTGTCATCACCGGCGACGGCTCGCAGGTGGACCTGCCTCGCAACCAGCGTTCCGGGCTGCTCGACGCCTTGCGTCTGCTCGAGGACGTGGAAGGAATCGCCACCGTTCGCCTGACAGGCGTGGACATCATTCGTCACCGACTTGTCAGCTCCATCGTGGACCGCTTTGACGCAGATGACGCACGACGATCCGAGGAAGCGGAGGCCCGTCGCGAAGCGAAGCGAGCCGAACGTGCTGCGCGTTCCGAAGAATCAAAATCGACCTCCTCTTCACTTTCATAATTGCT
>JBDQOS010000123.1:0-6661 GCA_040261075.1 Flavobacteriales bacterium | reverse complement strand
CTCCCATGTGCCATGTTGTCTCAAGGGTCAGGAGCAGCCATGCCCTCCAAGGCCAAACTCAGCACAAGTGCCCTTGAACTTGCCCAAGGGGTAGCCACCGCAGGTACCACCAATGACCTGACCGCACTCGCCGAAGTCATGCCCACTTGGTCTGCGTTTGAGTCCGCATTTGACGAGTCCCTCGGACGACAAGCTGCAGAGGAGGTCGTTCAAATTCGCGAGGCCTGGAAGTCCGAAGAATTCTGCGACGAGTGGGTCAGGAGTTACCGGCGTGCTTGCGCTCAAGATGACTTGGAATTCATGTATTTGAAGCCCGTTGAGGTGATCTACGTGAAATGCGGGAAGGAATTGGAAGAAGGGGTGCCTGACCACGTGTGTTACACCAACGTTCGGATTGTGGACGGCAAGGGGCAGGAGGGCATCATGCGAATGCTTGCGATTGTGGATCGCGGCCAACTTTGGCTCGCCGACGAAGTGGAGATCAGGTAGCTGTCCAGTTCACGTCATTCGCCTTGCCGAATTTGAGTAGTTTTAGGCGAACAACTGGCTGTTTCAGGCCAATCAGGAATTGAACCATGGAAGGAATGACTTGGATGTTGGCGATGGGAGGAGCAGTGTTGGGCTGGTTGTTGGGGAGGTGGATGACCTCGTCGAAGGCCGCAGAAAAGCAAGCCCAAATTCAAGCGGAGTGCGACTCGAGTCGGTTTGGCTTAGAGAAGGAGTTGGTGCGTCTTGAGAGTGAATTGAAATCCCGTCAAGAGGCTTTGGATTCCACGAAAGAGGCGCTATTGGACACGTTCAAATCGGCGGCCAACGAAGCCCTTCAGACCAGCAACAAGCAGTTTTTGGAATTGGCGAAGGAAAACCTTCAGGGGACGGTTAAGCAGGCGGAGGGAAATTTGGACCAACGAAAGGCAGCCATCGAGGAGCTGCTCAAGCCTTTGCGTGAGTCCATTGACAAGCACAAGCAGCGAACCGACCAAGTGGAAAAGCAGTCCATGGAGACGTTTGGTAAGGTGGCCGAGATGTTGACTGGGCTGAAGGGGAGTCAGGATTCGTTGGAAAAACAAACCGGCGCGTTGGTCACGGCCTTGAAGAACCCGCGAGTTCGAGGACGTTGGGGCGAAATTGGCCTCCGGCGCGTGGTGGAATTCTCGGGCATGACGGCCCATTGCCACTTCACCGAGCAGACGTCCACCACCACGGAGGAGGGCCGTTTGCGGCCAGACATGGTGGTCAACCTCCCCGACAACAGAAACATCGTGGTCGACTCCAAGTTGCCACTCGACGCGTTCATGGAAGCCCTTGAGACGCCCGGAGAGGATGCCAAAGTTGCGCTCATCGAAAAGCACGCCAAGGCCCTCCGTCTCCACATGAACCAGCTTTCGAAAAAGGAGTACTGGGCCCATTTCGAAACAGATGCCGATTTTGTGATTCTCTACCTCGAAGTGGAGTCGGCCTTCGCCGCTGCCATTGACGTCGATCCCAAGTTGATCGAAGACGGACTCCAGAACAAAATCATCTTTGCTACGCCCACAACGTTGATTGCGATTTTGCGCTCCATTGCCATTACGTGGCAGCAGCACGAATTGAACGCCAACGCGCAACTGATTGTCGACAAGGCCGCGGAGCTACACGGACGACTCACCACGTACGCAGGGCACATTGCCGGCGTCGGAAAGGGGCTCCAGACGGCTGTCAAGAAATACAACGACGCGGTGGGGTCGTGGGACAGCCGCGTGGTTCCTGCGGGGAGAAAGCTCGAAGAACTCCACGGCAAAATTCAGGACGAGGGGTTGAACAAGGCGCCGTTGGTCGAGGAGTCGTTGCGCGCACTGTCTTCCGGCGACCCCGACGAATCCTCGCCCACCGATTCGGCATCGTTGGACTGATCTCGCTCCCTTGGACCCCGTTGTGGGCGTCCGGGACGAATTACTTGATGACGGCAAACGACCCGTGCAACTCGATTGCGCCGGGTTCGGAGTACTCCGTCGTTCCTTGCTCTGTGGTGACGGTGATTTGTTCTTCCGTGCGGTTGATGTGCAAGATGTAGTAGTACTGTCCGGCAGAAACCTCGTCGCCGGGCAACCAACCGAGCGTGCTGCCAAAGTCGTCCGAACGGTAGACTTCGGTGCCCCACCGGTTGAAGATTCGAACGGTGGAGTAGGGGAATTGTCCGAGGTTGGGCACTCGGAAGCGGTTGTTTCGGTCGTCGTTGCCCGGAGTGATGACGTTGGGCACAATCAAGTCGCATACCACGACTTCGACGGCTACCGTGCCGATTCCAAGGACGGGACAAGGTCCCTCGGTGATGGATTCCGCGACGTAGGTGCCCGATTCGGACACGGAGAAACTCAGGTCGTTGGAGACGGGAATGCCTGTGATGTTTCCCACGGGCGTCCACGTCCATTGCACGTCGGGGTTGTCTTGGGCCAAGTATCCGGGCACGCTGATCCACTCTTCTTCTCCAGCGCAAAACGTCCTTTCGTCGTCCCAAACCACCGTCAAATCATCTTCGTTCAGGACTTCCACGAACAGCGAATCGCTTTGGTCAGGACACCAAGGGTCCAAGAGTGTCGCCACGTAATGCCCTTCAGCTTCGACGCCCGCGTTGGGCAACGTCACAGACGGCCCGTTGAATTCGAACCCGTCAGGTCCACTCCAGGAAATGTTGCCACCTGAAGCGCTGAATACGGCGGGTTGGCCTTCACAAGAGGCGGCATCTTCCGACATGACCGGAGGGCCAAGAGGATCATGAACAACGACCGTGATGGTGTCGTTCGCGATGGCACATTCGCCCGTGTAGCCCTGGACGACGTATTCGCCCGCCAGCGGATGCACCGCCGAGCCAAGCTCCACGGAGATGCCTTGTCCCGCGTAGGCGTTGGGCCCCGTCCACTGGTACAGGCCGTTCTCGACGGGATTCACTTGCAACGCGAGTGGTTCACCGAAGCACACGTTCACGGTCTGGTTGACAGCCTGGTATTTGAGGGCGCCGTAGTCGCTGAAATACCCAAATCGCGTTCCCGTAAAACTTCCTCCGTGGATGATGCCAAGGTGAAAAGCGCTCGAGCTGTTTTCGATTCGTGACGGGGCCAAAACAGGCACGACCTCTTCAATCTCCAATTGCGCAAACATCCACGCTCCATCCGTTCCGGGAACGTCTGAAAAGTCCGCGGCACTGATGAGATTGGCATCCCCATTGAAGGTGAAGTTGTCTTCTCCACCTGCAGGAACGAGCAGGTTGATGCCGATGAATTCGTCGGTCGAACGCACGAAGGTGACGGAAGTGGATCCCGTGCACTTCACGCTCGGGAGCAACGCGCCTCCCAACTCGCATCCAAACCCGGTCATTTGCCACACCGCAACAGGCTCAGAAGCTTCGAAGAACATGGCGTCGGTGGTCAACACATGTTCGTAGGTGTCTCCTTCGTCAAGGACACTGACCACAATGCCTTCGACGGTAATCGCGGTGTTGTCCTCGGTGGCAGCAAAATAGATGCGGTCGTCGCCGTTGAGGTAGCCGTGGACGGCGATGTATTCCGTTCCAAGCAACTCGGCGGGAACGATTTGGTCTCCCATCAAATCCGTGCATCCCCCAAACGGTCCACCCGTCACGGAATCGTCGTGAATCGTGACCGCCACCGGCCGGTCGGAGGTGATGACGGTGCCGGAAGGTTTGTTTTCAGCCCACTGGAGGTTGGCGCGACCGGAATAGGTCGACCCCGCGTAGGGCAGAAACACCTGGAACGGCGGGCCTGCGATGTGTCCAATGAGGCCTTGGGTTGGAAGGATGGTGACGGTGGTGTTGGGCTCGGTGGCGACAATGTCAAACCCTGAAGTGGAGGCGGAGTAGACGTTGGCAAGAAAGTTCTGGTACACAAGCCTGAAAGAAGTGCCAAGGGCGTTGTCCCCTTTCAACGTGAAGATGTCCGGGTTGTTCTGACGATTGACTTCGTAATAGGCCGAAATGTTGGACGTGCTCGTGATGTGAATTCCCTTGTTCAAGACTTGGTCAAACGGTTTGTTCTCGTACCACGACAGAGAATCCGTGAGGTCGAGAGACACGACGCTGTTCGCAGCCATGCTGAAGTTGTACGTGCCGTATTCAGGATTTGCCGGCATGTCCACCACAATGTCCGCAGGGTCGTTGTAGGTGGCAAACCTCAACAGGATGGGGCTGTCTCCGTGGTCGACGATGACCTCGGGTGCCACAAACCAAAACTCGTCGTCAAGTTGGCCCCACACAGCTGCATTGAGTACGCAACTCAACGCCATGGCCAACGTTGCTTTAGCGTTCCAAAAGTGATCACGAAGCATGGCTGAAAAATAGGCTTGGATTTAGAAATTTCCGATTGCGTTCAAACTGCTCGGAAGACGGGGTGCTCTGCCTGGGTAGCCCAGCTTCCTCCGCTGACGTCTGGCACGTCAATCCGGCGGTTGCCTTCGGCCACCGACCGCTCGCTCAAAACCCCAACCAGGCTCCACAACGCCCCGTCGTACACGCTCAAATCCAACGCGACGCCTTCGTTCAGGCACCGAATGAGCCGGTACATCATCACGAAGTCCATGCCCCCGTGCCCTTGCTGGTTGGCAGTGATGCCTTCCTTCAGACTCGCCCACAGCGGGTGGTCGTACTCGGTGCGGGTTTTGTCGTACGCTTCGTCGTCTTGCCAGCGGTGCCAATCCCAGGTCGGACCGTGGTCGAGGTACAGGCGCGACGGGTAGCCGTAGTGGGTGGCACCCGTGCCGCACAGTTTGTTGAGGCGGGAGTAGGGGCGGCCGGTATGCGTGTCGAACTGAAGCAGGATGCTCTTGCCCTGCGTTGTCCGGATCAACGTGGTGTTGACGTCACCGCATTTCACTTGAGGAGCCAGGGCTTGGAGCTCCGGGTCGTCGGCTTCCCGCAGCGCCTTGGACAGCGAGGCTTCGTTGGAACTCATCGACACGAGGTGGCTGAGGTTGTCGCCGCGCAGCACGTCCATGTACATGCACACCGGCCCAAGCCCGTGCGTGGTGTACAGGTTCCCGTCGCGCTCGAGGTGCTCGCGGAGGCGCCACCGGTTGTGGTAGTACGTTGCGTCGAGAAGAAGGGCGCGCAAGTCGTGCAAGTAGGCGCACTCCGCGTGTGTCACGTCCCCAAACACCCCCTGCTTGACCATGTTCAGCAGCCACAACTCTTCGCCGTTGTAGCAGCAATTCTCGAGCATGATGCAATGCCTGCCCGTGCGCTCAGAGGTCTGCACCAGTGCGAGGCAATCTTCCTCGGTTGTTGCAATGGGAACCTCGGACGCAGCGTGCAATCCTTGCTCCATGGCGTGAAGGGCCATGGTCGTATGCAGATGCCACGGCGTGGCGATGACGACGAGGTCGGCGACTTCGGGGTTGCACGCTTGACGCCACGCTTCGCCTGAAGCGTCGTCGAGCAGGAGGGGAGCAGACGATTGGAAGGCCGCGACTTTCTCCGCGGCGCGTGCGACGTAGGGTGCTTGCACGTCGCAGAGCGCTGTGATTTCCGCGTGCCCTTGGGTCACGAGCCACTCGAGCATTTCAATGAGGGAGCTGCCGCGGTTGCCGAGTCCCAACATCGCGACGCGAACCTTGGGGATGGCCTGCGCGGCGTGATCCATCATCGAACCGGTGACGGTCGACCAGTCGGGACTGACGGGGATGCCGGTGCCTTGGGGTTGGGGTGTGCACGAGGAGAGGCCCAAGCCGCCAAACAGGCCGCCGCCGAGCAGGCCACTGAATTTGAGAAAATCGCTTCGCTTCATGCCTTTCAAGGTACAGCAATCCGTCCCTGCTCGGGACGGGGTCCGTTCCCGTCTCGAAGGGGCTCACATCCAAGGACCGTCGTGCGAAACGACGCGGGACATGGCGAGGTCGCGCAAGTCGCGCGCCACGTCGGTGGGGAGGTAGTTCAATTGAGCGACGCCCGAAGACGTGTGAAAGGTCAGGTGCGCGGCGCCGCGTCGGGCTTGGATGCGGTTTTGGGTGAGTTGGACGGCTTGGAGTTTGGTCCAATCTACCATCACGCGCCGTCGGAAGAGCCAACCTCGGTGGGCGCTTACGTGGCGTCCGTCCGTGGTGGCCCATTGCCCGCGGTAGACCTTGCGCGACAGCCAGCCGACCCAGCTCCAGCAGAGCGCGCCCACAACCACACCCCATCCGAGTCCGAACGCCCATCCCGCGCCGACAGCCAGGGGCGTCAACATCAGCCCGCGTTTCCCCCACCGAATCCAAAACGCATACTTCACCGGCTGCAACGTCACCAGCCGGCGCTCCGGCCAAGAGGGGAACAGGAGGGCCTCCAGGCGCCTCGTGCGCTCCGAATTCATCGCAGGGATTCCCATTTTCATACCTCCTCCGTCCATCCCCCCGTTTCCGGTCTGGCTCGCATCCACGGCCCCGCCCGCCGATGCCTGCCGAATGTGGACCGTGTCCATGGAGAACAGGCGCCGAATCCATGTGCTCTCCCACATCACCCACTGCACCTTGTGAAGGGGAATCTGCATTGACTGGCGGTTGAGCAGGCCTTGCGTCAGGTGGAGTGCAGCCGTGCGTTTGGCTCGAGATCCTTCCACCCAAAGCCTCATTTGCCAATGCTTTAGCACGCTTGTGACCAGCGAAATCGCCACCGCAACTGTTGCGATGACGACCG
>JBDQOS010000122.1:0-2664 GCA_040261075.1 Flavobacteriales bacterium | reverse complement strand
GTCCCGACGGACGTGCAATCGGTGCTCCCCGTGTCGGGAACAGCCACGGCCCATGGGACGGCAGTTTGGGACTTGGAACAGGGCCTCCAAAACATGATCGGTGCCTTGTCCTTTTCGCAACTCGCCGGCAAATTGGACGGGCAACCGTACCTGGTTGAGGCTCCGGAGTTGCGGATGGAAAACGGCTCGTGCTCCGGAGATTCGATTGCAGTGCTTTGGGCGGGAAACGACGTGGAACTCGACGTCCACAACCTGTCATGGAGCTCTGGAGTCTCCGGAGGCCCCTGGACGGGCGACCTCCATGTTCGAGCCCAGTCCCTTCACGTCAACCCCGTTCTCTCCTGGTGGGAGCACAGCCGCAGTGAACCTGCTTCGGAGGCCCGATTTTTGCCTGACGGGTCGTCGCTCCGCGTCGACATCGACAGCAAGGTGTTGGAATGGGATGCCTTGCGGTGCACTGACCTGAACTCGCGAACGAAGGTCAACCACAACCGATGGGTCATCCAAAGCGCATCCATTCAAGGATTGGAGGGGCATGCCCACGTCGAAGGAAGCCTTGGACCGGGGCGTGCCGGCTGGCTGCTGTCCCTTCGCGGCACCGCGGACGACGTGTCTTTGCCCAAGCTGTTTTCGACGTACAACAATTTTGGGCAAGACCTCATTCGCCATGACCACCTTGGCGGCGCGCTGTCCACCGCAGGCAACCTCGGCATGTCATGGGACCTCGCCGGCGAATGGCACGGCGAAGACTTCACCGCGAGTCTCCAAACAAGCATCGCCCACGGCCGGCTCACGGGCCTGGAGGTGTTCGAAGAAGTGGCCGAGTACCTCGAGGGTCACCGCCTCATGGCGCCGCTTGTCGACCCCAACGACCTGCGTCAACGGCTGCGAGACGTTTCGTTTGAACCGGTGGCTCAGAATCTCGATGTGCGGGGAGAAAAAGTTTGGCTTCCCATGACGGTGATTCAATCCTCCGCGATGAACGTGGCCATTGAAGGAGAATACCGCTTCGACAGCACCCTGGATTACACCTTGGGCTTTGCTCTTCGCGACCTTCGTGCTTCTGCCGCCGACTCGTTTGGGGAAATGGAAGACGACGGGTTGGGCAACCAGTTTTTCCTGCGCATGTCCGGGCCCATTGAAGAGCCGGTGTACGCCTACGACCGAGACGCCGCCCGCGAACACAGGCGGCGTGCGATTGAAACGGAAAAGAACCGGTTGAAGGACGCCCTGCGCAACCGCGGCGACCAAGCGCCTGAAGAAGCCACCTCGCCTGCCCTGGAAGTGCAGGTCAAGGCGCCAGAACCGGAGCCGAGTCGTGCCCCCACCGAACCCCAGCCGTCCTTGTTTGACCGTGTTCGTAAGCCCAAGGGAAAGAAGGCCGACGACTTGCTGAACCCGGACGACGAAGATTACCTTTAAACCATGGAGATTCTCGCCGATTCTGCCGTCCAAAAGCAACTGATCCAGTGCCAAGAAGTGCTCGACAGAGCGCGTCAAGAGGGGTGGTCGGAGGAGCTCGTTGTGGCGTTTGACCTGGCCACGCGAGAGCTTCACGAAGGCGCCGTGGTTCGCAAGGCAAGAGGCCTCGCTTCTCCCAGTTCCGAGAATGTGCCTCGTGAAAACCTCGAAGTCGGTTGTGAGGACGCTCCGATCAACCGCCTGTTGACGGCGGAGGAGCGCGGCGAGCCGGAAGAAGTTGCCGAAGCCCAGGTCGATTTGCTCTCGTCGATTGGCGAAATGACGTTGGCAGAAAAATTGGCGCTTCAACCGTTGTCCAACGTCGCCGACGGCTTGAGTATCGTGGACCGGGCGCAATTCACAAGCGTGTTGTTTTCCGGCGAAGAAGAGGTCTTCAGCACCCTGCTTGAGAAACTTTCGCGCTCAGCCACCCAGGAAGAAGCCTTTGCGCTCTTCCAGGAAGCCTTGAGCCCCCGCGGGGAAGATCCGGAGGTGAATGCATTGAAAGAGGAGTTCGCCAAACGAATTGTGCGCACCTTCGTCTCATGAGCGGCGGAAAGTTGGTGGTTGTCCCGACGCCGGTTGGGAATTTGGGGGACATGACTCCTCGGGCATTGGAAGTCCTCCGAAACGCCTCCACGGTCCTCGCCGAAGACACGCGAACAACGGGAAAACTCCTGCGTCATTTTGGGGTGGACACCCCGCTGAAGTCGTTCCACCAACACAACGAACACAGGGCCGTAGAAGGCGTGGTGGAACAGCTGCGCGGCGGGCTCACGTTGGCCCTTTGTTCCGACGCGGGAACCCCTGGCATTTCCGATCCCGGGTTCCTGCTCGTCCGGGCGTGCGTGGAGGCAGGAATCGACGTGGAGTGCTTGCCGGGCGCGACCGCCTTCGTGCCTGCGCTGGTCACCTCGGGTCTACCCTGCGACCGATTTTACTTCGAGGGGTTTCTGCCGCACAAGAAGGGGCGCCAAAAACGGCTTTCCGCCCTTCTCGAAATGCCGTGCACCGTCGTCTTGTACGAAAGCCCCCACCGGGTCGCCAAACTTCTGGACCAGCTCGCCGAACTCGGCGGCGGAAGCCGCCCGGCATCGCTGTCCCGTGAAATCTCCAAACTGCACGAAGAGACGTTGCGCGGCACGGTGGAGGAACTGCGGGCCCACCTCGCCGAACATCCGGCGCGCGGCGAATACGTGGTGG
>JBDQOS010000121.1:0-7741 GCA_040261075.1 Flavobacteriales bacterium | reverse complement strand
TCCCTACGCCGTCGGCATGCTCATGTGGGGCTTGTTCATGGTGCCGAGCCACCTCGTCATCATGAGCGTCATCTTCGCCCTGAACGCGGCGCTCGTGTACGCCAACATGCCCCACTACCGCGGGCTGCTCAAAGCCTGAGTTTTCAGGCCGCGACGGCGCACGAAAAAGCCCCCCGCTCCTGAGTCAGGAACGAGGGGCTTTTGTTTGGGCCCGGAAGGACCAAATTCGGAGGCGCGTCAGGCGCTTAGCACGCCGTGCCGAATGCGGAAAGAACCGCCAGCACGTCTGTGACGTTGACAGACCCGTCGCCGTTGATGTCCATTTCGCAGCCTTCCACGCAGCCGAATTCGCTCAGCACGTCAAGGATGTCTGACACGGTCACCACGCCGTCGCCGTCCATGTCTCCTGGGCAACCCTGGGTGGTCTGTTCTTGGCAGGGGTTGTCAAGGTTCAGGAGCGTTTTTTGGAGGTAATCGTTCATGACCTCGTGGTCGCCGGCGATGCAGACCATGCCGTTGGCGTTGCCAATCCAATGGACGCGCAACAGCGGCACGTACTCCGTGTGCTTCGGGACGGTCATGCCGTCGTAGCCGAGCGTCACAACCTGGTTGCCTCCCGGTGCGTGGGACGGCGTGCCGGTGTAGCCCTCCGCGGGGTCGAGGAGGCTTTCGGTTTGGCTGATTTGGACTCCGTCAAACTGCAACTGGTACCCGTAGATGCGGGCGTCCGGGTTTTTCACGTGCACGTCAAAGTACTGGTTGTCCCAGTCGACGCTTGCAATCGTGAAGTGCGTGGTGTCAAACGGGTTGGTGATGTCGTTCACTGGAAACTCGCAGTGGCTGTGCACGCCCGAGCTGTCTGGGTGCGTGTGCGCCTCATTCCAAAACTGGCAGTCCGCCATGAACGCCGCGTCCGCGAGCGAGATGCTTCCGTCGCCGTTGATGTCGTTGCACGGGGCGGGTGTGAGGTCGCCGCCGAGCACGCCTTCCACGTACGCCTGGGCGTCGTTGAGGTCCTGCAGCAAGTCGTCGTTGAGGTCGCCCACCATGGCCACCCCGCCGCATTCGCCGTTGCAGTCAATCAAGGCTGTCCCGAAGGGCGTTCCGCTGCAGTCCGTGAACGTCGGACAATCCGTGATGATGTTCACCGCAAAGCCGCTGCTGCGGTCGATCTCAATGCACACCACGGCCCAGTTGTTCTCCGTGTTGGTCTCGTAGCGGCCCAACGCGTCCGGATCGTAGTCCCAGTTGACACGCACCACCAAGCGGTACTGCCCGTCCTCCACGTCCGTCACGTCAATCCATTGGCAGCTGAGGCCACTGGAATAGATGTCGCCGCACCCGGCGGAAATCCCCATGTTGCCGCACCCGTAGGTGAACGAGCCGCCATCGCTGCATTCCAAGTCCATCACGCAAAAGCCGTTCTTGAACCCGATGGGAATGAGGCCGCCGTCCATGGTAAAGAGGTCGTACTTGGCATACCCCTTGTAGTGCCAGTGGTTGTGGCAGGCTCCCCATTCAAATTGCTGGGTGGTGTTGTTTTGGCTCGTGGTGCCAATGTAGTAGTCAAGCTCGCCGATGTTCTTGATGTGCGTGGTGAAGCGGATCAACTGCCGAGACCCAAACCCATTGAGGCAGCCCTCTTCGATGTAGCAGTCGGTTTGGTTGACGTTCATCGTGGCCGTTTGCAGGCTGCTGGTGATGGCGCTTGCAAGCACCACCAAATCCGGACCTGTGCACAGGGGGTCTCCCTCGTACACGCACGACTCGTCGTCCACTTCTGCGTAAGGGTTGTAATTGCACGCCGAGGAATCGGTGCATCCCGTGGGAGGGCCCGCGTATTCGAACGCCCAATCGAATCCTCCACAGCTTCCGTCGTTGGACGCAAATCGGATCCAATACTGCGTGTTGCCTTCCAGGAGCATGGTCATCGTTGCCTCTTCACCGCATCCGCCTTGGTTGTCGTCGTAGTAGATTGAACCTTCGTTGGTGTCGTCGAAGTTGCCCATGTTGCAGTAATCGTAGACGTACAACGTCGTGTTGCACGCCGCACCGCACGAGCTGAACGAGTACATGCCGTTGGCAGGAGGAGTGAACGTGTACCAAAAGTTGTCCGTCGCCTGCGTCACCGTCCCGTAATCGGCCTCGGTCAACGCCAACGCGTCGTTGCACGTGGCGCCGGGGGCGCAATCAAACTGCACGATGTCTTGCTGCCCGTAGTTGCCGCCTGTGGCCACCGCCACGCCGCCCAGGTACAGGGTGTACGCACCTTGGCCGTAACCACAACAAATGCCGTCGCCGTAGCTGTCGTTGATGACAAATTGCAAGCACGGGAACTCCACCGCACTGTCGATGCACACCGTGTCGGTGTACGTCGTGCCGTTGGAGCTGTAAGGGCCCCCCGACAAAAGCACGCCGTTGGCGTCCGAAAGCGTCCAGGTGATTTCGTTGGGGTAGTTGTCGGTGAGGATCTCCACCACCACTTCGGTTTCGCCGTCCGCACACTGGGCCACGGCCGTGAGTTGCAGGCCCAACATCAGCGCCAAGGCGCCCAGGGCTGAAAAGAGAGTCGAATTCTTGGTCATGCGTTTCGGGTTGGTTGCAGAACAATCAGGTTCAGGTCGTCGAATGCGCCTCGTTCGTTGCATCCGTCTCAAAAGATACGTGAAGCAAGGCCGAGATTCGTGCTATCCTTGGAGTTTCCAACAACGAAGGGGTGGTGAACTTCGCCCCAAACCCTATGTCAACATATTGAAAGACGCCATCTTTGGCATGAATTTCGCGTGTGTCAACGCGTGCTTTTTTCGAATTGGTTTGACTTTTTCCCATCCTCTGCCCCATGCCTGAAATGTCCCAAAAAACCTGGCTCGTCGTCGTTGCCGCCCTCCTTCTCACGGTGGCGTACCTCGGCTACCAATTGTCCGACCGCAACGGCGCCGTGCGCATGCTGACGGGAGACAACGCGGAGCTCACGCTGGAGAAAGACCAGCTGATTCTCGATTTGGAGAAAATGCGCTTCTCCTACGACACGCTCGAAACAGAGAACACGATGATGCTCGCAGAACTCGCCGCGCAGCAGGAGCGAATCGACGGCCTTCTCACCAAAGTCAAGAACGGCTACTGGGAGGTGGCGCGCCTCAAGAAAGAAGCCGAGACGCTGCGAAGCATCATGAAGGGGTACATCGCCACGATTGATTCGCTGAATCAAATGAATTTGGCCTTGCTCGACGAGAACCTCGCGATGAAGGAGGAAATGGAAGCGGTGTCGCAAGAGAACGCCGAGCTTGTGGAGCGCCAGGAAAACATGGAGGAAATGCTGGAGGCAGGCCAAACCCTCCAAGTCGCCGAACTCCTTCCCACGGGCGTGCGCGTTCTTTCTTCGGGACGTCAGCGAGACACGGATCGGGCCGACCGGAGCGACATGCTCCGCGTGTGCTTCACGATTCTCGAAAACCGCATCGCCCCGGTCGGGGACAAGGTCCTGCGCCTGCGAATCACGGACGACGCGGGGAACGTCTTGCCGGACGAGGAGGGGGGCACCGAGTTCAGCGCGACCCGCACCGTGGACTACGCCCGCGAGAGGCTCGACGCCTGCATTTTCTACGCCTCTCCGGACGAGGCGGAGGCGTTGCGTACCGGCACGTACCTCGTCGAGGTGCTGAAAGGCCCGACCGTGATTGGCACGACGGACTTGGTGTTGCGCTGATCAACACGCGGCCCACGGCCGTGAAGTTTCCAGCGAACCGGAGGCAACTCGCCTGAACGTTGTCGCATGGTTTTGGAAAGCCGCACCTGGACAGGCCGACAAGCGGAAGACTGTGCCGTGCAATTTTTGAGGTCCTTGGGGCACCGGATTTTGGCGCGGAACTGGCGATGGCGCCGGGCAGAAATCGACGTGATTTCACGGTTCGAGGACGCCATCGTGTTCCACGAGGTGAAGGCCCGGTCCGGGTGCGGCACTGACCTCGACTCGCGGCATTGGATGCCGTCCCAGGCGCAGCAGCGTCGAATCGTCCGCGCAGCTCACACCTACCTCCGTTTGTGCGATTCCGCCCCGGAAACGTGCCGTTTTGATGTCGTGCTGGTCCGCCCTGATTTGACCCCCGTCACGGTGATTCGCCACGTCGAGGGCGCCTTCGACGGGTGCCTCCCGCCCTCGCCTCGCTCCGGTGCGAGAACCGGGAACGCGCGACGTACCTTTGCGCCACCATGAAAAACAACCCTGACCAAGGCCGCCGAGGAGGCGCCCGCAAGGGAAGTGCTGGACGCCGCGGAGGCAACAGCGCGAAACCTTCGAACAGCCGCGGCGGCAGCCGACCCACTTCCTCGCGATCAGGAGGAGGCGCCCCGTCCAAGTCTGTGCCCCCGTCCCAAGGAAAGCCACAAGGGCGTCCCGGTGGGCGTCCCGGAGCCCCCAAGCCCAAGTTAAAATTCGCTCCCGTGCCGGATTCCACGGCCACCATGCGCCTGAACCGGTACATTGCCCAATCTGGGGTGTGCTCCCGGCGTGAAGCCGACGTGATGATTGGGGCGGGCGTGGTGAGCGTCAACGACAAGGTCATCACCGAACTGGGCTTCAAAGTGGATCCAACCAAGGACCTTGTTCGCGTTGAAGGCGACACCATCCGTCCTGAGAAGATGCGTTACGTTCTTGTGAACAAGCCCAAGAACTTCTTGGGTGTAGAACACGACCCGAGTGGACGACGATCCATCGGTGACCTCATCAAGAACGCGTGCAAAGAGCGCGTGTATCCGGTTGACCGCATCGAGAAGGAAAGCACCGGATTGATTCTGTTCACCAACGACGGTGAGCTCGCCAAGCGATTGAATCATCCGAAGGTGGCCCTCCGCGAATTGTACCACATCACCTTGGCGAAGAAGGCCACTCCGGAAGACTTGGAAAAGTTGACCGCTGGATTTGTGTTGGACCAAGGATTTGTGAAGGCGAAAGAAGTGTCGTTTGTCAAAAACGATCCGCATGAAATTGGCATGGAAATCCACAGCAACCGAAGCCGAATTGCCCGTCGCATGTGGGAGCACCTCGGCTACAAAGTGGTCAAGGTCGATCGCGTCGTCTACGGCCCCCTGACCAAGAAGGATTTGCCGCGCGGGCACTGGCGTCATCTGACCCAAGACGAGCTGAACATGCTCCGCATGACCACATAAACCCCGTACCTTGGAGTCATGAACGACAGCCTGGTCATCATCCCGACGTACAACGAGCGTGAGAACGTGGTGCGCATGCTGGACACGGTGATGGGGCTGGAGTTTCCGTTTGACGTGCTCGTGGTGGACGACGGCTCCCCCGACGGCACAGCTGCCTTGGTGAAGGAATGCCAAACCCAACACCCCGACCGCATCCACTTGCTGGAACGAAAAGGCAAGCTCGGTCTGGGAACGGCCTACATCGCGGGGTTCAAGTGGGCGCTGGAGCGCGGTTACGACTTTGTGTTTGAGATGGACTGCGACTTCTCGCACGACCCCCAAGACTTGGTGCGGTTGCGCGTTCCCTGTGCCGAAGGCGGGGCCGGCATGTCCGTCGGTTCGCGCTACGTCAAGGGCGGAGGAGTCGCCAATTGGCCCCTGAACCGGCTCATCTTGAGCTACGGCGCCTCACTGTACGTCAACCTCATGCTGGGGTTGGGCGTCCGCGACGCCACGGCGGGGTTTGTGTGCTACCGTCGTGACGTGCTCGAAAAAATCCAGCTCGACGCAGTGCAGTTTGTGGGGTACGCTTTCCAAATCGAAATGAAGCTCCGCGCCAAGCGCAACGGCTACCAAGTCAAGGAGGTGCCCATCACCTTCGTGGACCGCGAATTGGGCACGTCAAAAATGAGCATGAACATCTTCCGGGAGGCCCTGCTCGGCGTCCTTCAAATGCGCACCCAACGCATCTTCTTCCCCCACAAATCCTAACCTTCAACCCCCAGTCTCCCCAATGCCCCAAGCCATTCTGTTCCAAAACGCCCATGTGGTGAACGACGGCGCCGTGAAGGTGCAAGACGTCCTGATTGAAGGTGAGAACATTGTGGCGGTCGGCGCGAGGTTGGCGGAGCAAAGCGCCGACGCGGAAGTGCAGGCCAAAGCCCAGGCCGCAGAGGTGAAGGATTGCACGGGGTTTTGGCTGATGCCTGGGTGCATTGACGACCAGGTGCACTTTCGCGAGCCGGGCCTGACCCACAAGGCTGAGATCGCCACGGAGAGTGCTGCGGCCGCAGCCGGAGGCATCACGTCGTTCATGGAGATGCCCAACACGGTGCCTCAAGCCCTGAACCAACAGCTCTTGCAGGACAAGTACGACCGCGCCGCGGAGGTGAGTCCTGTGAACTACAGCTTCTTCATGGGGGCGAGCAACCACAATTTGGACGAAGTGCTCAAGACGGATCCGACGAGGGTGTGCGGGATCAAGGTCTTCATGGGGTCCTCAACGGGAGACATGTTGGTGGACGAATCGGCGGTGCTCGAGGGCATCTTCAAAGAGGCCCCGACGCTGGTGGCCACCCACTGCGAAGACGAAGCCACGGTGCGCGCCAATGCAGAGGCGGCACGGACGCGGTTTGGGGCCCACGTTCCCATCGCCCAACACCCCATCATCCGCAGTGCTGAAGCGTGCTACCGCAGCTCTTCCAAGGCTGTGGAACTCGCCACGAAGCTGAACACGCAACTGCACATTTTGCACATCAGCACGGCGCGTGAACTCGACCTGTTTGACAACACCAAGGAGCTCGAGGACAAGCGTATCACGGCCGAAGCCTGCATCCACCACCTGTGGTTCTCCGACGCCGATTACGAAGCGAAGGGCACGCACATCAAGTGGAACCCCGCAGTGAAAACGGCGGCGGACCGCGAGCAGATTCGGGCGGCGATCTTGGACGGACGCATCGACGTGGTCGCCACAGACCATGCCCCGCACACCAAGGAGGAAAAAAACCGGAACTACTTCGACGCGCCCTCAGGCGGGCCACTCGTGCAGCACGCGCTTGTGGCGATGCTCGACCTCGTTCACGACGGATTGATGACGGTGGACAAAGTCGTCGACCTCATGGCTCACCGTGTGGCGCGCCTTTTCCGCATGACAGATCGTGGATTCATTCGCCCGGGAATGAAGGCCGACCTCGTGCTCGTCCAACCCAACGACCCTTGGACGGTCCGCGAAGACAACGTCATGTCCAAATGCGGGTGGTCCCCCTTCCAAGGCCACACCTTTCAAAGCCGCGTTCACGAAACTTGGGTGAACGGAACGAAGGTTTGGGACGGCCGCCGCATCACCACTTCACATGGAAACCATGTTGGCCAACGTCTGTCGTTCAGCCGCTGAGCGCGCTCGGTGGGGCTTGGGTCCGACCGTCTTGCTGCTCGCCTTGTTTTTGGGTGCCGGGTGCGCTCCTGAACCGGTGGGGCTCGACGCCCACGTCACGCCACCCGAAGGCATCCTTTCGCGGGCGGAATTTGTGGCGGTTCTGGCTGAGGTGCAGGTGGTGGAAGCGGCCTCCAGCCAACGCTACTTCCGACACGACAACGAACGCGTGAAACTCGCCGAAGCGTACAACGACGTGTGGCACCGCACCGGCGTGAGTGCCGACGTGTTTGAGGCGAGCCACGCGTGGTGGTGGAGTCACCCGGAAGCAATGAAAGGGGTGCTTCGGGACGTGGTCGACGTGCTGAAAGACATGGAGGTGGCGAGCAACCGCGCCGACAGCCAAGCGCGAGGTACGGGTTCGGACGCCGGTGCAGGTTCGCC
>JBDQOS010000120.1:0-7836 GCA_040261075.1 Flavobacteriales bacterium | reverse complement strand
TCTTCCACTGACATGAAGACCTCTGACTACGTGACCAAGGCCTCGGAACTTCCGACGCCTCCTGACGCGGCAAAAAAGCCACACACCACCGACATCCACGGCTTGCAATTGCACGACGATTACTTCTGGATGCGGTTGAGCGACGAGCAAAAGGAGGCCAAGGAGTCCGATGCCCAAACCGCCGAAGTCGTCGCCTACCTCGAAGCTGAAAACAGCTACAAAAAAGAGGTGATGGCGCCCACAGATGAATTCCAAACCAAGATCTACGACGAGATCGTGGGCCGCATCAAGAAGGACGACGAGAGCGTGCCTGTGCTGGACAAGGGATACTGGTACTACAGCCGCTACGAAGAAGGCAAGGAGTACCCCTACTCCTGCCGCAAGAAAGGAAGCATGGACGCCGAAGAAGAGGTCATGCTCGACCAGCCGGCGATGGCGGAAGGCCACACCTACTTCGCTGTAGGCGGACGCAGCGTGAGCCCCGACAACAACCTGCTCGTTTACGGCGTCGACACCGTGAGCCGCCGCCAATACACCCTCTACGTCAAAGACCTGCGCACCGGAGAAATCTTCGAAGACCGCATTCCGGAAACTACCGGAGGCGCCACGTGGGCCAACGACAACAAGACCCTGTTCTACACCAAGAAGGACCCCGTGACCTTGCGTTCGTTCCAGATTTACAAGCACGTGTTGGGCACCGACGTGAGCGAGGACATGCTCGTGTTTGAGGAGAAGGACGAGACGTTCTCGTGCGGCGTAGGCAAAACCAAAAGCGAAGCCTTCCTCGTCATCGGCACCAGCACCACCGTCAGCACGGAGTGGCATTACTTGGACGCCAACACCCCTGACGGGGAGTGGAAAGTCATCCAGCCACGCGAGCGCGACCTCGAATACAGCGTGAGCCACTACGGCGACCATTTCTACATCGTCACCAACCGCAACGCCAAGAACTTCAAACTCGTCAAGACCCCGGTCAACGCGACGACGTACGGCAACTGGGAGGACGTGCTTCCCCACCGCGACGACGTGTTGCTCGAAGGCATCGAGATCTTCAACGATTGGCTCGTCGTTCAGGAGCGCCAAGAAGGCCTCAACCGCATTCGCATCAAGCGCTGGGACGGCACGTCTGACGAATACATCCCGTTTAACGACCCGGCCTACACCGCCTACGTCGGAGCCAACCCCGACTTCAACGCGGGCCGACTCCGTTACAGCTACACTTCACTGACCACGCCCAACAGCGTGCTCGAATACGACTTCGACACGAGCGAGATTACGACGCTGAAGCAGCAAGAGGTGTTGGGAGGCACGTTTGACCCCGCCAACTACGTCAGCGAGCGCATGATGGTGGAGGCGCGCGACGGCGTGAAGGTTCCTGTGAGCATCGTGTACCGCAAAGGCGTCGAGCGCACGGGGGACAACCCCTTCTTGCTCTATGCTTACGGCAGCTACGGGGCAAGCATGGACGCGTACTTCTCGGTGGCGCGATTGAGCTTGCTTGACCGCGGTTTTGTGTACGCCATCGCCCACATTCGGGGTGGAAGCGAAATGGGTCGCCACTGGTACGAAGACGGCAAGTTGTTCAACAAGATGAACACCTTTACCGACTTCATCGACTGCGGCAAGGCCATGGTCGCCGAGGGCTTCACCAGCCCCGACCACCTGTACGCCATGGGCGGAAGTGCCGGCGGGCTGTTGATGGGCGCCGTGATGAACCTCGAACCGGGCCTGTTCAACGGGGTGATTGCGGGCGTGCCGTTTGTGGACGTGATCAACACCATGCTCGACGAAAGCATTCCGTTGACCACGTTTGAGTTTGACGAGTGGGGCAACCCCAAGAACAAGGAGTACTTCGATTACATGATGACGTACAGCCCGTACGACAACGTCGCCGCGAAAGCCTACCCCCACGTGCTCATCACGACGGGATACTGGGACAGCCAAGTGCAGTACTGGGAACCCGCCAAGTGGATTGCCAAGCTGCGCGACTTGAAAACCGACGACAACTTGCTCATCATGGACTGCAACATGGAGACGGGCCACGGTGGGGCTTCCGGGCGCTTCGAGCGCATCAAGGAAGTGGCGCTCGAGTACGCCTTCATGTTCATGCTTGAGGACATTCACGAATGAGCGAAAGCCGCCGATTTCGGACCCTGACGCGCGACGAACTCCAAGGACTGGAAATGGAGTTCGCGCGCTTCTTGGCTTCTCAAGGGTTGCCCGCCACGGAATGGGCGCGCATTTCCTCGGAGGAGCCGAGACGGGTCGAAGAACTCATCGCGGAATTCAGCACGGTGTTTTGGGAAACCACGACGTCACGCTTGACCTACCTCGAGCGCCACGACGGAGGAGACGTGTGGTACTTCAAATTTGGGGAAACGGACGCGCAGCTGATGCGCATCGACCCGGAGGGCACGCGTTACCGCGGAAGCAAGTCCTTTCCTGAGGAAGCCCGTGGGCAAGAGGTCTTTTTGATCCTGGAACAAGGCGCCACGCCCGTGCCGTCCGAAAAACACGAAGAACTCGACCGCTTGTTCGCAAGCCTCGGGTGATTGCCGAAGGAACGCTTGCAGCCGAATCCCGCACGGGCCTGCGTGGCTTCAGACGGGCAATGGCCAGCCCATGCGGCGAAGCCACCCTTCAAAATCCTCCTTGGCCAAGTCCAAATGGTGCGCATGCAGGCCCGCCGTGTTGGCGCCTTGAACATGCTGGAAGCTGTCGTCGAGAAACAGCGTCCGCTCCGGCGCCAATCCGTGAAGTTCGCACACGTGCAAAAACGTCTCCGGATGGGGCTTTTTCATGCCCAGATCTTGGCTGTAGTGCGCCTTTTCAAACGCCCCCCAGAACGCCTCCGTGTCAGGCAACGTAGCCCGCAAGTCCTCCTCAAACACGCGGGCGTGAATGGCGTTGGTGTTGCTCAACAGAAACAAGCGCGTCCGCTGGCCGAGGTGCTGCACCTGCTCCGCGCGACGCGAGGGCATTCCGGTCAAGATGCTGCACCACGCCGCGTGCACCTCCTCGAGGGTCGTGCCCGGCCGGCACCGAGCTTGGAGGTGCCCGTAGAAGGTGTCGCGGTCCAGATTGCCGGTTTCGAGGTCGTCGAACCAAGGGGTTTGGGCCGCTTGGTGGTACAGAGACGCAAACTCGGTGTCGCCAAGGGCCGCAAAGGCCTTGACAGGCGCGTCGTAGTCAATGTCGTAGAGAACACCTCCAAAGTCCAAGATGACGCCGTCCAGCGCCGCAAGTTCCACGGGTTGGTTCAGCATGGCTGCCGCATCACAAGCGCTTCAACCACGCCTTTTCGTGGCCTCGGGCTCGGGCGTCCTCGAGGGCCCTTCGCGCTTCTTCCTCCGTGACGTAGCCGCCCATGGCCACCACGGTCAGTCCGTTGTGTGCCTGGAAGTGCAGCGACGTCTCAAACCCCTCTGCCTCCATGGTGGCAGACAGCTTTTCCGCATTCTCCTTCACCCCAAACGCTCCTCCCACAATGAGGAAGTTGACCGGCGCGGGAGCCTCTGCAGGTTTTGCCACGGGGGTCGGGTCGGGAGCCGGTTCGGGCGTAGGGGCGGGAGCCGGTTCAGGCGTAGGGGCAGGCGTGACAGGCACGTCAATGCGAAGGCCTCCTGCAGCCGGGCGTCCTGCCTCGACGTCGAATTCGAGCAGGCCTTCCCAGCCCGTGCGGTCCACAAATTCCTGCACCGTCTCGTCCGCGATCGCCTCGTCCGTCTCGGACCATACCTCCAAGGACGGACGTTCGAGGGGGGCGTAAGTCGCCGTCACGGGAACCGCATTCCAGAGCGGGTTGGTGCCGAGCAAGGTCTCCGTGCCTGCGGGCTCGGACAACAAGTAAGCGCCGGCCAAGGTCAGGGGAATGGCCACGGCTGCGGCCGCGCGGCCCAACTTGACGCGAAGCGGAATGACGCGCGGCTCGCGCGACGCCGTGGGAACTTCTTTCGGGGTTTCGGGCCGTGCAGCAGGCTCGAGGATGGGAGCGGGAGCGGCCTCGGGAGCCGAAGCGGCGTGGGTCGTGGAAGTGCGGGGCGATTCAGGATCCGCGACCGGAGCCGGAGCTGGTACGGCGGCGCCCGCGGTCTGTGCCACAAGCGGAATGCTCGCGTGCCCAAACGACCGAAGCATGCGCTCGAATTCCACGTCCGCCATGAAACGGAGTTGCCCATCCTCTTCCCCGTAGAGCTTTCCCAGTCCGGGAAGTTCCACCGTAGCGCCCTTCTCAAGGTCGTCCTGGATTCGCACCACCAACCCCTCGACCGCCTTGAGCGCTTCGCGGTAGGTGATTCCGTGCTTGGCCATAAGCTCGTTGGCCACCAGGCCGTCGTTGGTGGTCAAGCGCGAATTGAACAAGACGTCGCGGGAAGGGGGGACGATTTGGCGTTTGGCCTCGTCGTACCATGCCGAGCGCGGATTGCACACGAAGCCCCCCAAGCCGGGAAGCATGACGCAATCGTGGTCCCAAAACATGCCCGGCAAAACGTTCAACACGTCCGCAGGGGTCAAGGGGGAGGCATGGCGCAGTGAATCCATGGCAGAAAGGTAGAAATCGAGGCCGGAAAATCCACACCCAATTCCGGAACGGCGCCCACCGCGGATTGTGGACAACGCTTACGCCAGAGACATGACCGCTACCTCAACAAATGCACGTGGCCTTGAAGCAACACCGGCCCGTCCACCCGCTCGATGCGCACCTGCCACAGGTACACCCCGTCCGGGGCGTAATGGTCGCCGCCAAGCACGTTGCCTTGCCAGGGCTCCTCGGGGTCGTCCGACACAAAGACCAGCTCCCCCCATCGGTTGTAGACCCGCATCCAGTACCCCCGCAAATCCTCTCCCACCGCCGCGAAGACGTCGTTGACCCCGTCGTTGTTGGGCGTGAAACTGGTCGGCACATACACCGGGTAGTACACGTCCACGTAGGTCGAATCCCGGCCCACGCACCCCGTCGTGTCGACGGCGTTCAACACGTACCACCCCGGCTCCACGACCGTCAGAATGGGCTCCAGGCACGTGCTGCAATCGAGGTTTTCCGAAGGCGTCCAATAGACGTCCAGGTCCGGCGCCTGCCCGAGCAACTGCACCGTGTCGAGCCACGCCACCTCGCGATCCGGGCCGGCCGTGAGGCCGGGAGGTTGGGTTACGTAGACCGTCACTTGGTCGCTGGCCGTGCACCCCTCGCTGTCGGTGACGTAGACCGTGAAGGTTTGGTTGAAAATTGGAAAGACGGTGGTGGTCGCGCTGTTGGGCGAGGTGGCCAAATCGGCCGGCGCCCACGTGAACGTCGAGTTGGGATCGTTGCCCTCGGCCGACAGCTCAAACACGTCGCCGCGGCACATGCCCCCGCCTTCGCTTGCGTACGCCTCCGGCACGCGCACCTCAACCGTCACTTCGTCCGACCCGATGCCGCAGAGGTTGACAATGGACACGGTGAACGTCGTCGTCGCGTCGGGCGTGGCGTACGGAAACTGCACGTTGGGGTTGCTGACGAATTCGGCCGGGCTCCACAACCACTGGTCGCCCTCGGCACCGGGCAACTGAATGCCAAATCCCTCGCAGATTGTCACGGTCGGGTACACCTGGTCACCGGGCGGTCCGGGAACCACCGAAACCGTCACCTCGGTCTCCCCCGAGCAGCCCAGGTTGTCTGTCAGCACCACCGTGTACGTCACGGTCTCCGTCGGGGAGGCCTGCACCGTGGTTGCGTTGGGGTTGTCGAGCCCTGCAGTGGGAAACCACGCGGCGCTTGTCGCGCCTTCGGCAATCAACGTGACGCTTTCGCCCAAGCAAATCGCCGTGCTTGACGGGGTCACTTCCGCGGCCACCGCCTGCACCACCACGTCAATCGACGCGGTGCCCTCCCCGCACGTGTTCACGTCAGTCACGCTGAAGGTCGTCACCCCCGGAGGTGGCGTAACCTGCTGCACGGCCACCGTGAGGTCGCCCAAGTAGGGGTTGGCTGTCCAAACCAAGTCCGGCGATCCGTTGGCGATGAGTTCCACCGTCGCCCCTTCGCACACCGGGTCCACCGGCATGATGCTCGGCGACGGCGGGGCTTGGATGTTGACGTCGATCTCGGTGTCAACCGGGTCGAGGCATCCAGCCGGGTCGATGACCGTCAAGATGACCGTGTACGACCCCGGGTTGGGGAAGGTGTGGGTGGGTTCGTACTCGCTGCTGGTCGTGCCGTCGTCGAAGGTCCAGATGTACTGGTAGCCGGGCGTCGACGTGTTCTCAAATTCCACGTCGAGGCCGTCGCACAGAACGCCAGGCGTGGCCACGTCGATGCCCACGTTGAGTTCGCCAAGCTCGAACTTGAACAACCCGAGGTTGCAATTGAAGCTGTCGTTGGTGGAACTCCAGGCGCCCGGCGTCGTGGGCAAATCGCTGTTCCCGCCGCACCCCGCGCACATGGCCTGGTACACCGTGCCGTCCTTGTCAAATCGCGACGTGCCGCCGTCCACGTGCTCGGCCGACTGACCGCCGCCGAAGAACGTCGCATAACTGAGCTCCGTGCCTCCCGGATTCATCACCCCAAGCCAAAAATCGCCGTCGTTCGTGTTGGTTTGGAACGCGTCCGAGGTGACCGGCATGCCGTTGGTCCCCGACGAGAAAATGTACGGGCTGGTGTTGTTGGTCGAGCCCCCCCACCCGCTGAGGTAAATCTCCCCGCAATCGCTGACCAAAAACGCGGTTGGACTGATGTCCACGCTGCCCACGTTACCCGGATCGCCCACCCGCGTGTGCCACTCCAAGTTGTCCAACGCGGGTGAATAGCATGCCACAAACTGGCCCGCCTGCGGGCTGTCGCTGTACGTGCCTGCAGAAATGGGCTTGTTGCCGATGCTTTGGCCGTAGAGGTAGATCTGGCTAACCGCGTCGATCTGCACGAAGTACGCTTGGTCGTAGTTGTTGGTGCCAAACAGCGTCCCGCCCGTCACCGCCCCGCCTCCCGCCGCAATGCGCACGACAAACCCGTCGCACACGCCGCCGTAGGTCGTGTCGTGGCCGTCCGGTTGCACCGGGAAGTTGCCGGAGGTCGTGCCGCCGCACACCACCGGTTCTCCGCCCGGGGTGAACTGGATGCCGTAACACGCGTCGTCCTGCGAACCGCCCAGAAACGTCGACCACTCCAAGGCGCTGAGGTCGGACGACAACCGAAACACCACCGCGTCGGTCGAACCTCCGCCGTAAGCCGGGAACGGCGCGTTGACGACCGGAAAGTCGGAAGCGCCGGTCACGCTGGCCACCCAAGGCCGATCCTGGGCGTCGACGTTGATTTCGCCACGAAAGACGTCGCCGTAATTGTACGCCAGGACCTCCCCGCGGTTCACTCCCGAAGGCCCATTGCATCCCCCCACGTAGGTCGAAGCGTCAAGGGAGCTTCCGCCCGCCACGGGGTTGAATTTCATCACGAACAAGCTCGAGCCTTGCGGCAAGGCGTCGCCGTCGCCCGGGTAGTTGCAGCACGCGCTGAGGTTGACGGACGTGTTGGTGCAGAAGCTCCCGTCGTACACCCCGGGCGTGACGGGGAAATCGGACGAGCCGGTGGTGCCGAGCACGAAAATCGCGCCCTGGCTGTCCGTCACGATGCTCGACGGGACGTCCAAGCGCTGCCCGCCGAAGACCGTGCTGTATTCGAGGGTCGTGCCGTCCGGACTGAACACCGACAGCCCGCAGTCGTAGGGGGCCGTGTCGAAGGTCATCGCCGTGCTGATCGCCCCCGCCGTCGTGGGGTACGTGCCGAAATCCCCGTCCCAAAGGGCCGTGCCGCCAATGGCCCGGCCGTCCTCGTCGTACGCCGCCGTGAAGCCCCAGTTGGGTTGC
>JBDQOS010000009.1:0-6602 GCA_040261075.1 Flavobacteriales bacterium | reverse complement strand
CTCCAACGCCACCACGGGTTGCCCGGACGAGAGGGCGTCGCGCACCTCCTCCGAAAGGCGAATCCAGCGAGAGTCGCTCATTGGAAATGGGGGTTGTGCAACATCGGGTTGGCTCGCACGATGGCCTGCCAGATTTGGTCTTTCAGCGGCTGAAGCCCTTGCTGAGCCACGCTGCTGAAAAACAGCGGAGGCTCGTCCAAAAGCGGTTCGAGCTCCGCCCGCAATTCGCGCTCGAGCTCCTCGTCCAGCAAATCGCTCTTGCTGATTGCGAGGATGTGCTGTTTGTCCATGAGCTCCGGGTTGTACTTCTCGAGCTCACCGCGAAGTGTGGCGTATTCGGCGGGGATGTCGTCGGCGTCAGCGGGGACCAAAAACAGCAACACCGGGTTCCGCTCGATGTGACGCAAGAACCTCAACCCCAACCCCTTCCCTTCTGCGGCACCTTCGATGATGCCGGGAATGTCGGCCATCACGAAGCTCTTCTCGTCGCGGTACGACACCATGCCAAGGTTGGGGCGCAGGGTCGTGAAGGGGTAGTCGGCGATTTCAGGTTTGGCCGCACTGACCACACTCAGGAGGGTGGATTTTCCGGCGTTGGGAAAGCCCACCAAACCGACGTCCGCGAGCAATTTTAACTCCACAATCTTCCACTCCTCCAACCCGTCTTCGCCCGGCTGAGCGTACCGTGGGGCTTGGTTGGTGGACGACTTGAAGTGGTCGTTCCCGAGGCCGCCCCGGCCGCCCGGCGTGGCGATGATTTCCTGTCCGTGCTCCGTGATCTCGGCTTGGACCTCGCCCGTTTCGACGTCTTTGACGAGCGTACCAAGAGGCACTTCAATGACGGCGTCTTTGCCGTCGGCACCGTGCTTCCGGTTGCCTGAACCGGCCTCGCCGTGCTCGGCGATGACGTGCCGCTGGTATTTCAAGTGCAGAAGCGTCCAAAGCTGGTCGTTGCCGCGAATGATGACGTGACCTCCGCGCCCTCCGTCTCCGCCGTCCGGGCCGCCCTTCGACGTCATTTTGTCCCGGTGCATGTGCGTCGACCCCTGCCCCCCTTTCCCGGAGCGGCAACAGATCTTGACGTAGTCAACGAAGTTTTGGCTGGCCATGGCGTTCGCGCTGCAGGTCAGGCGCCGATGGCGGCCGTCAACCGGGACGTGATGTCTTCAATGGAACCCACGCCGTCCACGCCCTGGTACTTGTTCAACGCCCGGTAGTGGTCGGCCACGGGAGCCGTCTCGGCGTTGTACACGTCAATGCGCTTTTGGATGACTGCAGGGTCGGCGTCGTCCGCCCGTCCCGAGGTCGCCGCGCGTGCCAACAGACGCGACTTGAGCTCGTCTTCCGGCACCTCGAGGGCGAGCATGGCGAAGATGGTTTGGCCTTTGCCTTCAAGAAACGCGTCCAACGCCGCCGCCTGAGCCGTCGTGCGCGGGAAGCCGTCGAAAATGAACCCGGCCGCTTCAGGGTGCTTGTTCACCTCGGATTCCAGCATGCGAATCGTCACGTCGTCCGGCACGAGTTGACCTTGATCCATGTAGCTCTTCGCCAACATGCCCAACTCGGTCTCGCCTTTGATGTTGGCGCGAAAGATGTCGCCCGTGCTCAAATGCACGAGGTTGTAGTGGTTCACAAGGAAGGCGCTTTGGGTGCCTTTTCCCGCACCTGGAGGGCCAAACAAAATCAAGTTGCGCATCGTCCGATTCCTTTCGTGAATTCTTTCGTGAAAACGCGAAGATAGTTCAACGCCTCGGGGCAGTACCTTCGCGGCATGAAGTACGACGTGATTGTTCTCGGAAGCGGACCTGGCGGCTACGTGACGGCCATCCGCGCATCGCAATTGGGGCTGAAAACAGCCGTGGTGGAGCGCGAGGCGCTCGGTGGCATTTGTTTGAACTGGGGGTGCATCCCCACCAAGGCCCTCCTCAAGAGCGCCAACGTGTTTGAGTACATCGAGCACGCGGGCGATTACGGCATCAAGGTGGCCTCGCCCAAAGCCGATTTCGGAGGGATGGTTGAGCGCAGCCGCGGCGTGGCCGACGGCATGAGCAAAGGCGTGACCTTCCTCATGAAGAAGAACAACATCGACGTGATCATTGGCACCGGAAAGCTTCAGCCCGGCAAGAAGCTCGAAGTGACCGCAGAAAACGGATCCACGTCCATCCTCGAAGCCAACCACATCATCGTCGCGACCGGCGCACGCTCCCGCAACCTCCCTTCGATGCCGCAAGACGGCGAGAAGATCATTGGCTACCGCGAAGCGATGACCCTCAAGTCGCAGCCCAAGAAAATGGTGGTGGTCGGCTCCGGTGCCATCGGCGTCGAGTTCGCCTACTTCTACAACGCCATCGGCACCGAAGTAACCGTCGTGGAGTACGTGGACCGCATCGTTCCCGTGGAGGACAAGGAAGTCTCCAAGCAACTCGAACGCACGTTCAAGAAGGCCGGGATCAACATCATGACGAGCTCGGAAGTCACCGGCGTGGACACGTCGGGCAAAGGCTGCAAGGTGTCCGTGAAGACCAAGAAAGGCGAAGAAATCCTCGAGTGCGACGTGGTGCTCAGCGCCGCCGGTGTCGTGTCGAACATTGAAAACATCGGCCTCGAAGAGTGCGGCATCGTGCACGACCGCGGCAAGATTGTGGTGGACGATTACTACGCCACCAACATCCCCGGATACTACGCCATCGGCGACTGCGTGCCCGGCCCCGCCCTCGCCCACGTGGCTTCGGCAGAAGGCATCACCTGCGTCGAAAAAATCGCCGGCCACAGCCCTGAGCCAATCGACTACGGCAACATCCCGGGCTGCACCTACTGCTTCCCTGAAGTGGCAAGCGTCGGCATGACGGAAGACGCTGCGAAGGAAGCGGGCCACGACATCAAAGTCGGCAAGTTCCCCTTCTCCGCCTCGGGAAAAGCGAGCGCTTCCGGCCACAAGGACGGCTTCGTGAAGCTCATCTTCGACGCCAAGTACGGCGAACTCCTCGGTGGCCACATGATTGGCGCCAACGTAACGGAGATGATTGCAGAAATCGTTGCGTTGCGCAAGCTCGAGACGACCGGCCACGAGCTCATCAAGACCATCCACCCGCACCCGACCCTGAGCGAAGCGGTGATGGAAGCGGCCGCCGCCGCGTACGACGAGGTGATCCACCTCTGAGGACTCCTCGACGTCCCCACAACCACAAGGCACGCCTCACGGTGTGCCTTGTTTGTTTTTGTTCAACCTACCTTCTTGCACTCGAAACCAATCCACGCGAAATGACCGCCATCAAAAACCTCCTGCTCGGGGCAGCTGTTTGCCTTGCCCATGCGACCTCCGCCCAAACCGCCGAACTCATCACCTCCCTCTCCGCCGGTCAACTGGCGACGACGGCAGCGGCGTTTGGCATTCCCAGCGAGTCGTTTTCTGCGGACTACGACGTCCACATGTACCGTGTCACGTACGACATGCTGTACCTCGAGGACACGGTTGAAGTCAGTGGCGCGCTGTTCATGCCGCAGGGATTCGACGATCCGTGCGGGCTGCCCATCCACGTCTACATGCACGGAACCATTTTCAAGCGCACGGACGCGCCGTCCTTCATGAGCATCGAGGGCACGTTTGGGGGATTGATGTCCACGCTCGGCCAGCTTGTGCTGATGCCGGATTACGTCGGGCTCGGCACCAGCGAATTGATGCACCCGTACGTGCACGCGCGCTCGGAATCGGACGCCGGCTACTTCTTGATGAAGGCGGCTGCCACGTTGAGTGAAGATCTCGGCTACACCTTGAATGGCCAAAACTTCATCTCTGGCTATTCCCAAGGCGGCCACGCCGCCATGGCCCTGGCCCGGGACCTTGCCACCACCTCGTACGGCGACGACTTCCCGTTGACGGCGGCCGTGCCCGGAAGCGGTCCGTACGACATCAGTGGGACGCAATTCCCCTTGACGTTCGAGTCCGCGACGTACTCGAATCCGGCGTATTTGGCCTACAACGTCCTTGGCTGGAACAGCTACTACGGCACGCTCTACACGGAGCTCTCTGAGATTTTCCAGGAGCCTTACGCCACCACCTTGCCGCCGCTGTTTGACGGCACCAACGACGCAGCCACGATCAACAACGCGTGCCCGGCCACGCTCGAAGAATTGATGCAACCCGGGCTCATCGACGAAATCCTTGCCGACCCCACGCACCCGTTCATCGTCGCCGCGCAGGACAACGATGTGTACCAGTGGATTCCCGAGGTGCCGGTGGAGATGTATTACTGCACGCAAGACGAGCAGGTGTTTTACCAAAACGCCCTTATCGCCGACACGTGGATGACCGAAAACGGCAGCACGATGCACACCGCCACCAACCTTGGCGCGTACGACCACGGTGGATGCGCGGGGCTGGCCATTTTCGGAGGCACCTTGTGGATTCAAAACCAAGTGGAAGAGTGCGCCACCGCGGTTTCCGAATCTGGCCTCTCCGAATTCAAGGCCTTCCCCAACCCCGCTTCAGACGTCGTCACCCTGCACGGGATCGCCCCCAACGCAGCGTGGTCGGTGCGCAGCATGACGGGGGCCGTCGCCAAGCAAGGCCAGGGCTCACGACTTGATGTGCAGGACTTGCCTGCCGGAATGTGGTTGGTGGTTGCAGACGGGTTTGCACCTCAGGTGCTTTCCGTCACACGCTAAGCTTAGGGCTTGCGAAGCGTGATGTGCATGCAGTTCCCCTCGGGAATGACGTAGATGATGCCCGCTTTTTGGTAGCGGTTCAGCAAGCGCTCCATCTCTCGGGTGGGCGTCCCGCAATTGGCGCTGTCGTCGAAGCGGTCGATGAAGGCGATGTCAAACGACGCGCCGTAGCTGTGCGTGCTCCGGCTGTTGGTCGCGTTCGCGTTGCGTCGACGGAGCTTGCGTTGCTGTTTGTCGGTTCGGGTGACGGACGTGACGCGGAACACTGCGCCCTCACTCTTCGTGCCTTCCATGGCGTCCGCGAAATCGTTGCCCATGTCCTTGAGGAGTTGGTACGTCTCGGGGAGCAACCACGGGTGGCTGTGCGTGAGTCGATCCACGCGGTACCCGCGTCCGTCGGTGATCTCCACGAGTTTGCCGTTTCGCTTGCCCGCGTTGAGCTCCACGTCGTTCTTGACGAAGAAGCTGTTGGGCAAGGCGCGTGCGGCGGATTGGTGAGCGGTGTAGGGATTCTTGGGGACGCGCATCGTTTTGCGGCAACAGCTGCATGGCAAGATGCTCTTGTCGCGCTCCGTAGCCTTGGGGGCCTCGGCAGGCTTGGGATCGGGTTGCGTTGGAACCTCTTCTGCAGGCACCGCCACTTCAGGGGACTCCGGGACCTCTGCTTCGCGGTCCAACCGGCCGTGGGTTGCCTCCTCTGAAGAAGCCTGAGCCTCTCCGCGGTTTCGCAAAAGCACGGGATGCGCTTCCTTCTTGGTCAGTGCCACCACAGGCTTCGGGTGCGTGAGTCGCGTGAAAGCCTCTTCCTCCGCATCTGTGCCGCCCACCAAGGCGACCATGCCACTTGAACAGCCGACCAAGATGACCGCCACCAAGCCAATGCGGTCCCATCGGGCAAACGGCTTGACGAACGGGCGCGGGTCGTTGGAGGAAGGGGATGCGTTCATGGAGCGTGAAGTTCTGCGGTTTGGTCTTCCAACTTCGGAGGGGGCACGCCCAAATTCCCACGACGAAATGTTGAAACGCCCTTTCTCCCACCTTCCAAAATGGTCCCCCGCGTTGCACTTTGCATGCCATGGCACAACTCGGCGCAAAGATCGAACACCCCAGCTACGGCGAAGGGGTGATTTTCAACCAGGACGGGGATTACTGGCGCG
Source organism: Flavobacteriales bacterium (assembly GCA_040261075.1). Lineage (GTDB taxonomy): Bacteria > Bacteroidota > Bacteroidia > Flavobacteriales_D > Sanyastnellaceae > UBA11663. The sequence continues at coordinate 780 of JBDQOS010000009.1, read as the reverse complement.
TGTTCTTCGCGGAACACGGCGAGAAGGAGTTCGACAAGTCGTTTGACGGATGGACCGTCCTTGAAGAAGGAATGGAAAGCAGTGGAGCCGACCTGTCCGACATCACCACGGCCGTGGAGCAGGTGTTTGAGGAACACATTTACCGAATCGAGCAGCACATCGAACCCGCCCCCATTGAGATGGGCGACCGCTGGGATGGAGGAACGCTCATCCTTCAACCGGAAGACACTTCGCTTCAAGCCAAGGAAGTGCCGATCGAGACGTTCTTCCACAAAATCGTGATGGTGCGCGACCGCTTGCGGGTGATGGAGCAACAAATCAACGCGCAGGACAAGCTGACGGACGAAGACAAAGTCAACCTGCAGCAGTACATCACACGCATCTACGGGAGCTTAACCACGTTCAACGTCTTGTTCAGGTACAAAGACGACCACTTCAGAGGAGCGTCCAAAGGCGCGGACGAATGAACGTCTGGGGAATCCTTGCACGGGTGAACAAGGCCCTGCTTCCAGCCATCCACAAGGTGCCTGATTTGACGCGCTTGAACGCGTTCCAAAAAGCGGTTGTGGGCTGGAAGATGTACGTGACCTACCGGCACCTTGACGCCCTGAAAAAAGAGAAATCGTCTCCGTTGAAAGGAGACCGTCTGCCGCATTGAGCATGGGAGAAACGGCTCCCGTCCTGACGCGAAAGGAGCGCGTCCTCAAAGTCCTGGGACCGGGAATTTTGTTTGCCTCGACCTGCATTGGGGTGTCCCACCTCGTGCAGTCGACTCGGGCG
>JBDQOS010000119.1:0-4498 GCA_040261075.1 Flavobacteriales bacterium | reverse complement strand
GGGTGTATTCGAAGCCGTCGAACTGGGCGAGCATGCCCTTGTGCTTGTCTCGCAGGGCGTGGTAACGCTCTTCGAAGTGCGGGCTCTCGAGGTCCCCGACGCGCAAGCCGTTGCGCCCGGTCTTGTCCATGTAGGTGGGGCCGATGCCTTTGAGGGTGCTGCCGATTTTGGCCTTTCCCTTGGCGGCCTCAGACGCCGCATCGAGCAGACGGTGGGTCGGCAGGATGAGGTGCGCCTTGCGGCTGATGGCCAAACTCGCGGCCACGTCCACTCCCAACGCCACAAGTGCGTCGATCTCTTTCTTGAAGATGAGGGGATCGATGACCACGCCGTTGCCCACCACGTTCAAGGTGTCGGGGCGGAAGACCCCGCTGGGGATGGTGTGCAGCACGTGCTTGATGCCGTCAAATTCCAACGTGTGGCCCGCGTTGGGGCCTCCTTGGAAACGGGCAATCACGTCGTACTCGGGGGTGAGCACGTCCACGATTTTGCCTTTGCCTTCGTCGCCCCATTGGAGGCCGAGCAGGACGTCAACTTTCATGCGTCGCAGAGGTTGTGGCAGGCGCAGCGGCCTGGGTGGGTTGGGCCCGCTTGCGGGCGTAGATGTTCAAACTGTGGTGCATCACCTCGATGTCAAACAACTCCTCGAGGGTGGCTTTGATCTGCTGAATGCGCGGGTCGCAAAACTCGAGCACCTCTCCAGTGTCGGCAAGGATCACGTGGTCGTGTTGCTTGATCCGGTGGCATTTCTCATACTGCGCCCCTTGATCGCCAAACTGATGGCGTCGCACGAGGTTGCAGTCAAGGAGCAAATCAAGGGTGTTGTACAGCGTCGCTCGGGAGACGCGGTAGGGACCTTGGCTCATCACCTCGTACAAGGTGTCCACGTCGAAATGCCCATCGTAGCTGTAAATCTGATGCAGGATGGCGAACCGCTCCGGCGTTTTCCGGTGGCCGTTTTGCTCGAGGTAGGCTTCGAAAAGCCCTTCCACTTGGTCGTTGATGGGGTCCTTCGCCATGCAGCCGCGAAGATAGGGCATGTCATTCAGGCAGAGGGTCCTGTTGGGAAGTTTCCCACGGCCCAAACCGCGGCGCTTCCCCCACCTGAAACGCCCGCAAGTCTTCCCCCTGCGGCACCGGCTTGATGGTCCCGCGCGGACTCTGCTTCAAGGCAATCCCCGTCAATTTCCTGTCCGCCACCTCCAGCGTCACCTTGGCGCACACGGCGGTGTTCATCCTGACCTTCCCTTCTCGCCCCTCCTCAGGCACCTCAAACGTGACCACCTCTCCGTTCCCCACCACGTCGACCGTCACGAGCTCCCCGTCCACAAAGTGCGCGTCCAAATCCCGCCCTTGAATGCGATGCGCGAGCGTGTCGTTGGCGGGCGCCAGCACCACCGCATGCCCACGCAGTTCCAACTTCTCCGGCGCTTGGTCGCTCATGAACAAGGTCAGCGAATCGCCCGCCATTCGATCCTTTGCCGACCACAACTCGGGCGATCCCCACACCCGAATCGTCTCCGTCCCCTCGTCCCAAACCAACGAATCCCCGACCCCCACCATCTCGTCCTGCACCATCGTCACCTCCCGCGTGGCCGTCAGCACGTCGCGGTGTCGCGTCAGCTCACGGGCCGCCAAGTGCAGGGTGTCGCCGCCCTCGATTTGGCGCAACCACGCGCGGCGCGCTCGCGATCCGACGACGACCTCCAAGCTGTCGGCCGCGTCGCGCCGCGCGTACGCACCGTGCACCTCGCCGGTGCCGTCCGCACTCCGCATCACCACCTCGCCCCACACTTCACTGACGTCGTCGCTCCATTTCAAGCTGTCCCCCGAAATCGTCCCGTCTTCATCCTGGACGTCGACGTCGCCGGCCAACCATCCCGTGGGATCACGCTCCTCCATCCGGACATCACCCCGCCTGCATGAAAAGCCCACCTCAGGGCTCGTCCAAGTTGTCGGCCCATGAAAGACGTACCGCTCTTCAGCACGACGCCAGTGCAGCGAATCGCTTCGCAGCGTGTCGGCATTCTTAACCGCCAGCACCTCCCCGCCAAGTTCAAGCACCTCCTCAGGCGCCCAATAAGTCCCGCTTCGGCTCGTTACCGTCCACCCGTCGTCTTGGATGTTCGCGCCTTGTCGGTACCGCGCCCGCCGCGCCTTCATCAGGTAGGACAGGGACGGCGCCTCAAGCCGTGCTCCTTCATGCACCATCACCACCTCGCCTTCCGCTCGCGCCCAATCCTCGCCGGGTTGAATCACCACGTACCGCGCGTTCATGGTGGTCGCTGGCGGTTGCCTCATGACCACGTCCCCAAACACCTCCACCTTCCCGTCGTCAAACCGCCAGGCCGAATCGCACGTCAGCACCGCATCTTGGTGCCCCAATTTCACGTGGCCGATCAGGCGCTGCGCCTGCGTGATCTTGGGGTCTCGGGAGATTTGATCCGCCGCGAGGATCTCCACCGTTTGAGCGCGTACGGCTCCCCAACCCATGAAGAATGCACAAACGGCCACGATAGACGAAGAAGGCGATAGGCGAATCACACCCGCAATTTCGGTCAAGTTCGAGTCCATTGGACAGAACGAGACAAAGGCTTACGGAACCTTTTGAATTTGAGCCACCTGAAGGGAAAGCCACTCGGAGTAGCGTTGGGCTCCTTCGCCGACGAGGTGATGGTCGTCGTAAAAATTTGAAGGAGTTTTCGCCCCGGGCCACTTGTTTCCGTCAATCAACATGAAATCACCGGCAAACGTGGAAGGATCAAAGACCTCTTCAACCAACTGCGGAGGATTGATCAAAATCAATGTCACCCCCCTTGTCTCGCAAAGCTCCGAGATGCTGAGAAGGGCGTCCGAGACGGTACTGGACATGCTGACATCCCTTGGTTCGTCTGAGGGCACGTCTGACAGTGCAGGAAACGTTCGAAATACGAATCCTTGCCCTTCGTACAGTCCGCTAGTGTCCTCAGGGGCATTCTTCCCTGCAGGCGACAACATTCGCCGAAACGGATAATAGAGCATGGTCATCCAGGCAAAAGGGGTGTGACTGGACAGGGTGAGTTTGCCGTAAGCTTTTGCCCAATGGGTGTCCCATAGATTTCCGTTGACAATCCAATCGCGAACCGGTTCGGAACTCACGGCTTCCTTGTCCCACAACGCAGGGTAGACATCGAGAAGCAATACCTCAGGTGTTTGGTCCTCGAAGGCTGCTTCAATCAGAGGCAATGAATGGGGGATGGACTGAGCGGAGCTGCAGAAATTAAAAAGGTTGATGTCTTGAGCTTTGAAAGCACGAGGGTCAATGCCGGAGTAGCACGTGCTGCTTCCGAATACGAATACGTCATAGGTAGTCGAATGCCGGAGTTGTGACCACTCGAGGCTTTTGGCGTTGACAAAACCCCAGTTTCGCTCTTGGGCGATGAACCGGCTCTCGACCCCATAGTTCATCATGGCCAATGCGAACAAAACGGCCCACCCCAAAGGCATGAGGATCAAGAACAAGCACAGACGCAAGAGGAACCGTTTCATCCCGTCATCAGAATTGGAAATAAATGAACTCCGCTTGGCTCTCGAGGTTTTTCATCACCAGCCAAACGCCCAAAGCGTAGACCAACCACCTCGCTGCTGTCATGGGGGCACTTGACGACCTCCATCTGTTCCACGCCGCGGGCACCCGGGCGGCCCACTCCATGCTCACCATGAGTACCACCAAGATGGCCCCTGTTTTGCTCACACTGTCAACCGACCATGGCCGATGGCCGAAGTTGGTGATGAATTCGAGGGCATGGTCCAAATTTTCAGCGCGAAAAAACACCCACGCCAACGTCACCATTGAAAACGTCCATGCCATGCCAAGGAACTCTCGCAAGGAGGGGAGCCATTTGCCGTCGGCAATTTCACCGGTATTTCTGCGGTTGCGATTCAAGAGCAACAGGGGCAAAAAAAGGAGGGCATGGATCAATCCCCAAACGACAAACGTCCAATTGGCACCGTGCCAAAATCCGCTGACGAGAAAGATGACAAAGGTGTTGCGTATCGCTTTCCATGTGTCCACCCGAGAACCGCCGAGCGGGATGTAGAGGTAATCCCGGAACCACGTCGAAAGGCTGATGTGCCAACGTCTCCAGAATTCTGCAATGTCACGGGCGAAGTACGGCGTGCGGAAGTTGGTCATGAGCTTGATGCCAAACAACCTCGCCGTGCCAATGGCGATGTCGCTGTAGCCACTGAAGTCCCCGTAGATCTGGAAGGCAAAGTACACCGCACCAAGAATCAGCGTAGAGCCGCTGTACTCCTGGTAGTTGTCAAAGACGTCGTTGACGAATATGGCGCAGGTGTCGGCAACGACGACTTTTTTGAAAAGCCCCCACAAGATCAGCCGGAGCCCGCTGGAGGCGACGTCCGCATCGAATTGGCGCCGTCGTTGAATTTGGGGCATTCGTTAGTTTTTTTCCCCAGCTCGTCGCGGGGCCCATTGAAAGGGCTTCGGCATTGCTTC
>JBDQOS010000118.1:0-8406 GCA_040261075.1 Flavobacteriales bacterium | reverse complement strand
CGTCAGAACCACGTCCTCGTCCACGTCAAGTCCACACTGGAACAGCAACAACTGCTTTGTAAGCTCCGCTTGGAGGCGGCCGGTGCTGAGTTGCTGCTCGAGGGCTTGCCGCGTGAGTTGGAGTTGGTCGGCGTCCACCGATTCAACCAACCCTTCGTTGGCCAATTCCCGCAGCTCCAGCTCCGAGGACTTGACGAGCGTCAAGGCGCGGTCCAACGTTTCCACGTTCGCCTCCGCGGCCAGGGCCGTGGCGTACGCTTCCGCGACCATGCGGCGCGTTTCCACTTCCGTCGCGTCCACCGCCAGCGCCTTGGCGTCCGCAAACACCTGCGAGGCCTTCAACCCCACGAGGTAGCTGCCGCTGAAAATCAGCTGCGTCGCGTTGAATCCTGCGGTTGCGGTTTGGGTCGTCCCAAACGAGAGCTCCAAAACCAGGTCTTCCGGGGCCTCCGGGTCGAACGACGACGCCGGCACCACCTGGGTTGGAATGTCGAGGAAGTGGTTGACGTCGAACGACGCGCTCACTTGAGGAAGGCCTGTGGCGAGGAGTTCCTTGACGTCCCGCGCGGCCACCTGCACGTCAATGCGCGCACGCTGCATGGCGTAGGCGTTTTCGGCGCCGAGGGTTTGGGCTTTGACCAGGCTCAGCTCACGCTGGGCAACGCTGCCCAACGTCAAGCTCACCGCGGCAAGCGTGAGGGCCAACCGGCGGCCCAAATGTGGATTCATCATCGGTTCGTCGAAAGTTTCGATTCGAGGTAGTCCAAGCCTTGTGCGTTGGCAATCCCGCGGATGTGGTAAGTGAAAAGCTCTTTGAAATGTTCGGCGAGCGGGCGTTCGAGCGTCCCGTTCTCGGCTTGGCGCACCATGTCCTCCACGAGGGCCAAATGCAAGTCCGCCACCGCCTCGACGTTGAGGTCTTGGCGGTACATCCCTTGCTCCATCCCCCGCGTGACGTTGTGCACGACCACCCGGCGAATCATGTTCCGTCGGCGTGCATGCGTCGCCTCGAAGACCTTGGGGTAGTACTTCTTCAAGTCGAACAGCACCGTCGAGCTGATCGCCGACAACATTTTGTGCTTCTTCTCCATCTCCGCCAGCGCCAAGTCAATCGCATTCCCCTCCCCCGTCATCAGCTCGCTCATCTGCGCTTCCAACCCGTCGATGTGGCTGTGCAGCGCCTGGGAGACGAGGTCGCGTTTGTCCTTGAAGTACTTGTACAGCGTCTTCTTCGAACACGCCAAATGCCCCGCCAAATCGTCCATGCTCAGCGCCTTGATCCCGAACCGACCGAAGAGCTGAGTGCACCGCGCACGGAGCTCTGTTCCTCGTTCGTCGAGAGACTGGACAGGCGTGGATGATGGGGTGCGCTGCGACATGCGGCCGCAAAACTACAACGCGATGCGTGCACAGGAAACGAAAAAAACGCAAACCGTTTCCAAAGGGTGCTTTCCCGCGGTTCAGCTTAGATCAAGATGCCACCCAGACACCAAGCCTTCGAGGTCGTCGCGGCGAAACTTTGCCCCTCTCACACGGTTCTCGTCCGGCCGGATGCGCCAACCAACGGCATTCCGAAAGTCCGCCCCTTCCAGTCTCGTGCGCTCAAACACCGCATCCGTCAAATCCACGTCGTCGAACGCGACCCCTTCGAGGTTGGCGCCCGTGAAATCGGCCCCACGCGCTCGGCCCCCTTTCCAAGACACGCCCTTCGCGTCCATCCCCTCAAAATTCGCGCTGTCCGCGACGCATTCCTCCAACCGGACTTCCAACCCCAGCGTGTTGCACGACGCAAAATCCAACCCCACCACCTTGCAGCCCCGGAACGTGACGCCTTGCAGCCCGAGCCCCAAGGTTCGAACGTTGCTCAAGTCGCATTCCTCGAACGTGCACTCCTCAAAGCGTGCGCCTCGCAAATCCTTTTCCTTCCAATCCACGCCCTCAAAGGTGCAGGCCTCAAAGCGTGCGTCCCGCAGGTCTCCCCACTCCGTGTCGCGGTTGAACCGCTGGTCGTACGCGTCCATGGCTTTTCAGGAAAGGGCACTCGCGACGAGGTCGTCGTCCGCGAGGTTTGCGCGCGTGACCTTCAGGCGAGGCTCCATGTCCATGGCGCGGTCGATGGCCCACTGGGCGCCTTCGTTGCGGGCCCAGCTCCGGCGCGCGATGCCGTTGTTGACGTCCCAGTGCAGCATGGACCGGAGGCGGCGCTCGCTGTCTTCGCTGCCGTCAATGAGCATCCCAAACCCGCCGTTCATCACCTCGCCCCACCCGACGCCGCCGCCGTTGTGCAGGCTGATCCACGTCGCGCCGCGGAACCCGTCGCCGACAAAGTTGTGGACGGCCATGTCCGCCGTGAAGGCCGACCCGTCGTAGATGTTGGACGTCTCGCGGTACGGGCTGTCCGTGCCGCTGACGTCGTGGTGGTCACGCCCGAGCACAACCGGCCCCTTCAGTCGGCCGTCCTTGATGGCGTCGTTGAAGGCCGAAGCGATCTCGGCCCGGCCCTGGGCGTCGGCGTACAAGATGCGCGCCTGAGAGCCCACCACGAGCTTGTTGGCCTTGGCTTCGCGGATCCACCGGACGTTGTCTTGCATCTGCTGCTGGATGTCCGCAGGCGCTTCAGCCATGAGTCGCTCGAGCACCTCGGCCGCGAGGTTGTCCGTCACGTCGAGGTCGGCCGGGTCGCCGCTGCAGCACACCCAACGGAACGGGCCGAATCCGTAGTCGAAACACATCGGGCCCATGATGTCCTGCACGTAAGAGGGGTACTTGAATCCGTCGCCGTCCTCGGCCAAAATGTCGGCCCCCGCCCGGCTCGCCTCGAGCAAAAACGCGTTGCCGTAATCAAAGAAGTACGTGCCGCGTGCCGTGTGTTTGTTCACGGCGGCCGCGTGCCGCTTGAGCGACGCCTGCACGTGGGTCTTGAACGTCTCGGGATCTTCCGCCATCATCGCGTTCGCCGCTTCGAAGTCCAAGCCCACGGGGTAGTATCCGCCCGCCCAAGGGTTGTGGAGCGAGGTTTGGTCTGAGCCCATGTCCACCAGCACGCCGTCTTCGTCAAACTTCTCCCAAACCTCCACGACGTTCCCAAGGTAGGCGAACGACTCGGCGCGCTTGGCCGCCACCGCGTCGCGCACCCGCGACGACAGCGCGTCGAGGTCGGTGACCACGTGGTCGACCCACCCCTGCTCGTGGCGCTTGTACGCCGCCGCAGAATTGACTTCGGCCGTCACAGACACGCAGCCCGCGATGTTCGCGGCTTTGGGTTGCGCGCCACTCATGCCCCCGAGGCCGGCCGTGACAAAAAGCTTGCCCGCGAGCCCGTCCGTGGTGTCGGTCACGCCACGCTTTCGGTCAATCATCCGTCCCGCGTTCAACACCGTGATCGTCGTGCCGTGCACAATGCCCTGCGGGCCGATGTACATGTACGAGCCGGCGGTCATTTGGCCGTACTGGCTCACCCCGAGCGCGTTCATGCGCTCCCAATCGTCAGGCTGGCTGTAGTTGGGGATGACCATTCCGTTGGTGACCACGACGCGCGGCGCTTCCCGATGCGAGGGGAAGAGGCCGAGCGGGTGGCCGGAGTACATGACGAGGGTTTGGTCTTCCTCCATCTCGCTCAGGTACTTCATCGCAAGACGGTACTGCGCCCAGTTCTGGAACACGGCGCCGTTTCCGCCGTACGTGATGAGCTCCTCCGGGTGCTGCGCCACAGCCGGATCCAGGTTGTTCTGGATCATCAGCATGACGGACGCCGCCTGCCTGCATTTCGCAGGATACCACTCGATGGGGTACGCCTTCATGGCGTGGGTCGGACGAAGTCGGTACATGTAGATGCGTCCGTACGCGCGCAACTCCACGGCAAATTCTGGAGCCAATTCCGCGTGTTGGTCCACAGGGAAGTAACGCAGCGCGTTCTTCAGGGCGAGCGCCTTTTCCCTGTCCGTCAATATGTCCTTCCGGACAGGAGCGTGGCTCCAATCGGGGTTGCGCTCGACCGCAGGGGGCAGCACGGCGGGAAGGCCTTCTTGAATTGCAGCTTGAAGTTGGGCAGGGGTCAGGGTCATGTCGTTTTCTTGGTGAAGCGGCCGGTGCGTTTGTCAAATCCGTAAGGGCAGTGCTTGCAGCCGCTTTGGCAGCAGTGGCCGCGCTTCAGGTGGTACGCCTCCGTGAAGACAACGAAGCCTTCGGGGGTCGTGTAGTAGTCCTCGGGGTCAAGGTCCTTGGGCATGCCCCAAAAGTACCGCCAACTCGGCCTGAATGTTCTGTTGCTTGTCCGCGGTGTACCACTTGTGGACTTCCTGGCTGTACGTGTGCGCCAAGGCGGGATCCGACTTGATGCGCTTCACCAGCGCCATGGCCTCCTCCGGCCTCGGGCCCCACGTGCCGAGGACGTTCAAATCCGCGTCGAGAAGCACCGTCTTGGGAATGGACCGGCCGCCGTTGGTGAGGAACAAGTCCATCACCTCGAGGTGGTCGTCGCGCAACAACACGCGCACCTCGAGCTTGCCCGCAGCTTCCGCCTCGAGGGCTTCGTGCACGGGAAGGATTTGGGCTCCGTCTCCACACCAAAACTCGTTCAACACCAGCATCCTCGTCCCGGCCCGCAGCCCCGCAGCCGCGGCTTGCAAGTCTCCGCGCAAACCGTCTTTCGCAAGGGACTTTCGAATGCGCTTGACGCGTTGCTGGTTGATTGGGATGTACTTGTCGTAGGGCGCCTCGTTCTCGTCGGGGTTGGGCACCGCAACCCGCAGTCCGTCGAGGTGCTCCGTCGCGGAAACCGCCTTGTTCCAACCGTTCTCCAGCAAGCTCTTTTCCATGCCCCAAAAGTAGCGCTGCAGCCTGCCTCGCAATGCCTAACTTTGCCGCCGTCCATGAGCGACTTCCTTCAGCACGAGTGCGGCATCGCATTGCTCCGCCTCAAGAAACCTCTCCAGTACTACGCCGAGAAATACGGCACGCCTTTTTACGGGCTCAACAAAATGTACTTGCTGATGGAGAAGCAGCACAACCGTGGCCAAGATGGCGCGGGGCTTGCCAACATCAAGCTTGACGTCAATCCGGGAAAGCGCTACATCAGCCGGATGCGCTCTGTGGACCCTCGGCCCATCCAGGACCTGTTCCAAAAAATCATGAGCCGCTTCACCGACCTCTCGGCGGAGCAGCTTTTGGACACCGTCGCCCTGCAAAACGACCACGCATTTACGGGGGAACTGTTCCTCGGTCACTTGCGCTACGGGACGTTTGGCAAGAACGAGATTGAAAATTGCCACCCGTTTTTGCGCCAAAACAACTGGCGCACCCGAAACCTCGTGGTGGCTGGCAACTTCAACCTCACCAACGTTGACGAGCTGTTCGACGTGTTGGTCCAAATTGGTCAGCACCCCAAACAGAAGTCCGACACAGTCACCGTGCTGGAGAAGATCGGTCACTTCCTCGACGAAGCCAACCAAGAGCTCTTCGACCAGCTGAAAAGCGACGGCCTCGACAACCAAAGCATTTCGGAACGCATTGCCGACACCCTCGAGGTCGGGCAGGTGCTCCAACGTGCCTCCGCCGATTTCGACGGCGGGTACGTGATGTGCGGGCTCCTCGGCCACGGCGACGCATTTGTCATGCGCGACCCCAACGGAATCCGGCCCGCCTACTGGTACGAAGACGACGAAGTGGTGGTGGCCGCCTCCGAGCGTCCCGTCATCCAAACCGCCTTCAACGTTCCCGCCGACCGCATCCAGGAGGTCGCTCCCGGGTCCGCGCTCGTCGTGCGCCGCAACGGGCAGGCCCACCTCGAAGAAATTCGGCCGGCCGGCGAACGCAAGGCCTGCAGCTTCGAGCGCATCTATTTCTCACGCGGAAACGACGCGGCCATCTACCGGGAGCGAAAGGCCTTGGGCCGAGGCATCGTGCCCAAGGTGCTTGAGGCCATCGAACACGACCTCGACAACACGGTCAGCAGCTTCATTCCCAACACGGCGGAGTCGTCGTTTTACGGGTTGATCAAAGGCCTCGAAGAGCACCTGAACACGAGCAAGATTGCCCGCATCAAGGGCCTCGGCACCGACCCCGATCACGCGGAGATCGAATCCATCCTCAACGAGCGTCCCCGGGTAGATAAAATCGCCATCAAGGATGCCAAGCTGCGCACCTTCATCACAGAAGACAGTTCGCGCGACGACCTCGTGGCCCACGTGTACGACATCACGTACGGCACGGTGAAACGCGGTGTCGACAACCTTGTGGTGATCGACGACAGCATTGTCCGCGGCACGACGCTGAAAAAGAGCATCCTCCGCATCCTCGACCGCCTCGGGCCCAAGCGCATCGTCGTGGCTTCGAGCGCACCTCAAATCCGCTACCCCGACTGCTACGGCATCGACATGGCGCGCATGGGGGACTTCATCGCCTTCCAAGCGGCCGTTTCGCTGCTGAAAGATCGTGGCATGGAACACGTCCTTCAGGAAACGTACGAAGCCTGCAAACACCAGCTCACCCTGCCTCTCGCGGAGAACGTCAACCAAGTCAAGGCCATCTACGCGCCCTTCACCGCAGATGAAATCAGCGACCGCATCAGCACGTTGCTGACGCCTGCTGACATGCAAGCGGAAGTGAAGATCATCTTCCAGAGCATTGAAGGATTGCACGAAGCCTGCCCAGACCACCAAGGGGACTGGTACTTCACCGGTGATTTCCCCACGCCGGGTGGCCACCGTGTGGTGAACAAGGCCTTCGTCTACTACATGGAAGGCAACTCCGACCGGGCTTACTGAACACTCAACGCGTTACCAAGACGCGCAAGGTTCGTCGCGTGCCTTCCACGTTCAGGAAATGCATGCCCACAGGCCAACCCGACACATCCCACGTCTCCTGGTCCGACACGAGTTGTCGCCGCATCACTTCGCGACCCTGTACATCCATGACCCGCACCCAAGACCCGGCCTCGCCTGACACCGTCAACGAGCTTGAGGCGGGCGACGGAAACGCGGAAAGAGACAAGTCTGTGGGGAGCGCAAAGCCTGCCGTAGCGTTGACCAAAAATTCCGCACCCACGAACACGACCGACGTGTCGCCTGCGAGCACCTGCGAGTAGGTGTAGGTTTGGGCTACCGGCACAGGCATGTCTTGCGTCCAATACGCGACGCCTTCAATCAACACACCTCCTGTGCTCGCAACCGTGCTGTCTAACACCCATTGCGTTTGGGCGACCTGAAGGGTGTTCTCAAAACTCAATTCTCCGGGCAGCAACATCGTTCCGCCGGCCAAAACTTCCATGTCAATGCTCATGTGCCGCGCAACATTCAACCCCCCGGTTGAGAACTCAAACGCCAACGAGTCGGAGTGCACATCGCCCAACGTGAACGGGTAGGGAACAAACCGCAACGGCTCGGGGTGCACCACTTGCACCCCTGTTGCGTCCACGCCTCCCCAAAAGTCCATACCGGTCTCGGTGTACCCAAAATACTGGAGGTTGACGCCCCCCGTTTGGGCAGGCACTTGCTGGGCAAAATCGGAAGCGCCGAACGCGTCGGCGTAAGCCGTGCTGTCCGTCGGGATGAAGTCGAAGTTGACGTTTTGGATGGAAAAGGCCGTCGACCAATCGAACCCCTCCGGTTGCACGTTGGTCACGCCGTACGTGAAGGTGAATCCGTGGTCGGGGAGGTTGGGTTGGGTGAGGGTTTGGGCCTGGAGGGCGGCGGCCAAAAGGGTGCTCAGGGCCACGCCCGCGCCTCGACGAAGGGTTGCGGTGTTCATGTGTGCAAGGTACGGCGCGGGGTGACCGAACTTGGGAGCGTGAATCCGCCCATCCTCTTCTACGACGGCCCCTGCCGGTTGTGCCAGCGTTCCGTGCGCTGGGTTCACCGGCGCGCTCCGGGTGTCACGTGCCTGCCTTTGCAAGGCGACGAGGCACGGCGAAGGCTCCCTCCGGACTGCCTCACCGTGCCGTTGAAAGGCGTCGTGGTGGTCGACGCCTGTGGCGGAGTGCACGTCGGTCACCGTGCCCTCCAGGCGCTGGCACCGCACGTTTCCGGACCCTGGCGCTTCACATTGCGCCTCACGCCCAAGTGGGGGTATGCCTTGGTGGCCCAAACCCGATTTCTGTGGGGGCGAGGCGACCGTTGTGAATCCCCGGAATGAAATCTGGACCAGACCTTGTGTGACTCAGGTCGCTGCCGGAACTGACGCCCGTCAAGTAAATTGGCGCCATGAATTCTCTTGTCGAATGGATCAGCCAACCTTGGCCCTGGTACGTTGCCGGGCCCATCATTGGCCTCATGGTGCCGTTGCACCTCATCCTGCTGAACCGAACCTTTGGGATCAGCTCCACCTTCCGTCACGTCTGTGCGGCGTGCATTCCCAGCAAACTGGACTTCCTGAATTACGATTGGAAGGCCGAATCGTGGAACCTCGTGT
>JBDQOS010000117.1:0-4594 GCA_040261075.1 Flavobacteriales bacterium | reverse complement strand
GTTTCCAGGACCTTCACTTCCGCCCCATCAGCGAAGCCTCGTCGCAGCTCGTGATGGAAGCGACGTTGGGCGCGGGAATGGCCATTCGTTTGGTCCACAAGCTCGAGGGGTATCAGGTCAAGACCGACGTGAGCTTCACGGGTGTGGAGAACGCCACCGCCGGAAACCGTGTGTTTACGTGGAACGCCGTGGGGCAACGCAACGAGAAGGGCCTGGCGTGGGAACGCCAGCACAGCGCCATCTACTACCTCGAGCTCGGCGAAGAGCGTGATTATCTGAGCGACGGCCAAGAGGACGACGAAGTGCTCGAAGAGTCGCTCTCGTGGCTTTCGTTCAAGCAGAACTACTTCTCGGCATTGGTGAGCAGCCCGCAACCGTTTGCGCCTGGAGCAAAGCTGGCGAACGTGATGCCGGCCGACGACACGACCTACGTCATGGGTTACGCCGCGGAATTGCCGTACGACGGGCAGCCGCTGCACTTCTACTTTGGACCCAACGACTTGGCAAGCCTCGAAACGACAGGGCTGACGGAGGTCGGGCGCATCATCGATTACGGGTGGTGGATTTTTGGGTGGGTCAACCGGAACATCATCCTTCCGGTGTACGGTTTCATCGCGCAGTACATCGGCAACCTCGGCTTGATCGTGTTGATTTTGACGCTGGTCATCAAGAGCGTCCTCTTCCCCATCACGTGGAAAAACTTCATGAGTTCGGCGAAGATGCGTTTGCTGCGCCCGGAGCTTGACGTCATCAACGAGAAGCACAAAGACGACGCCATGCAGCGCCAGCAGGAAACCATGGAGCTGTACCGCAAGACGGGAGTCAATCCCATGGCAGGGTGTTTGCCAGCCTTGCTGCAGATGCCCATCCTGTACGCCATGTTCCGCTTCTTCCCCTCGAACATCGACATGCGCGGCCAATCGTTCCTGTGGGCCGACGACCTTGGGGCGTACGACAGCATTCTGACGTTGCCGTTCAACATTCCGTTCTACGGCGCACACGTGAGCGGGTTTACCATTTTGATGGCGGCGTCCATGTTTGCCTACATGCGCATGACCATGGCCAACCAAAGCATGCCCACGCAACCGGGCATGCCGGACATGAAGACCATTCAAAACATCATGCCCTTCACGATGCTGTTCTTCTTCAACGGCTTCGCATCGGGCCTCAGCCTCTACTACTTCACCGCCAACGTGGTGAGCATTGGACAGATGGTGGCCATCAAGCGGTTCTTCATCGACGAAGACAAGATCAAGGCCAAAATCGAGGACAACAAGTCCAAGGCCAAGGACCGCACCAAGCCGAGCTTCATGGAGCGACTCCAAGAGGCCGCCAAGGAAGCGGAAAAGAAGCAGAAAGAAACCGAGCGCAAGAAAACCGACGCGCGCGCCAAGCGGAAAAAGAAATGACGATTCCTATTCGACTCTGGGCAACAGGTGCAGCCTTGATTTGGGCTGCATTCGTGTTGACGGGATGCACGGAAACGAAAAGGGTTGCAGCAAAGTCCTCCGACGTGCTGGTGGGCTTGCAAAGGACGTCCTGTTACGGCACCTGCCCCGTTTACGAATTGTCCGTGACGAAAACGGGCGAGGCGACGCTCAAGGTGGGTCCTTATTGCGAGCCGGCGTTTGGTCGGGCCTTGGAGCAAGGCATGCACCGTGCCCAAGTGGAATTGGGCGAATGGAACGAAGTGGTCGAAATGGCCTACGAAATGGGCTTCGACACCCTGAAGAGCCGTTACGACGACCCGCGAATCATGGACGTCCCTGCCAACATCGTCACGGTGAACGGCAAGACCGTCTACAACCGCTACGGCGGTCCGAGGCTCAACCTCCTTTACTTGCACATTGAACGACTTGTCGGGACGGTCGACTGGAAGGCCGACCCTGAGATTGCCCGTTAAACCTCTTCCCTCAACCTGAATCAAAACAACCTGATTGACATGAAGCGATTCACCACCTTGGCAGCAGCGTTCCTGCTCCTCTTCTCTTCGGCCCGCGCCGACGAGGGCATGTGGCTCCTCCACATGCTTCAACGCATCAACGAAGCCGGCATGCAAGAAGCCGGCCTCCGTCTGAGTGCCCAAGACATCTACGACATCAACAACGCCTCGCTGAAGGACGCCATCGTGCGTTTGAACGGCGGGAGCTGCACAGCAGAGGTCATCTCCTCGCAGGGCTTGGTGCTCACGAACCACCACTGCGCGTACGGCGCCATCCAGAGCTTCAGCGCTCCGGAGCACGACTACTTGACGGACGGGTTTTGGGCCAAGGCCAAGGACCAAGAGATGCACATCGAGGACTTCTACGTGAGCTTCCTCGTGCGCATCGACGACGTCACCGAACGCGTGCTCAGCAAGGTCAACGACGACATGCCTGAGGGCGAGCGCGGCGCAGCGGTGGCGGAAGAGCTCAAGGCCATTCAAGCGGAGTACATGGAGGCCAACCCCGAGTACAGCTACGACATGAAGACGATGTACTACGGCAACGAGTTCTACGTCTTCACCTACCAAGACTACCGCGACGTGCGCCTGGTGGCCGCTCCGCCCGAGAGCGTGGGCAAGTACGGCGGCGACACCGACAACTGGATGTGGCCTCGACACACGGGCGACTTCAGCATGGTCCGCATCTACGCCGACGCCGACAACAACCCCGCCGGCTACAGCGAAGACAACGTGCCTTACACGCCCAAGCGCCACCTGAAGATCAGCATGGCCGGCGTCGACCAAGGCGACTACACCATGATCATGGGCTACCCCGGCAGCACGGACCGCTTCCTCAGCAGCTGGGGCGTCGAGCAGGCCATCAACCTCTACAACCCTTCCGTGGTGGAGTGCCGCGACCTCAAGCTCAAGACCATGAAGAGCCACATGGACACCGACAAGGCGGTGCGCATCAAGTACGCGGCCAAGTACGCCCAGACGGCAAACTACTGGAAGTACTACATCGGCCAAACCAAAGGCCTCAAGCGCCTTGAAGTTCAGGCCCAAAAAGAAAAGCTCGAAGCCCTCTTCACGCGCTGGGCGAACGAAGAAGCAGGTCGTCAGGCCGAGTACGGTGACGCCCTCGGTTTGATCGCCGAATACTACGCCGAGACCGACGCGACGGTGCGCGGTGAGGTGTACGCCCGCGAGGCGGGACTGTTGGGATGCGACTTGGCGTTGTTTGGGTTGCGAGTGGGATTCCGCGGCGCAGGCTTGTGGTCGGAAGATTCAGCCAAGGTGGAAGCCACCAAGGCCCAGCTTCAAGGACTGGCCGACTCCCACTTCAAGGACTACGACCAAGACACCGACCGCGAGTTGTTCGTCAAGATGCTCACCAAGTACCGCGACGACATCGACCCCGCCCTGTGGCCTTCCCAGTTCAACGTGGTGCAGGACAAGTACAAGGGCGATTTCGAAGCCTACGCGGACAAGATTTACAGCAAGTCTCCCTTGCGCAGCGCCGAAGCGTTCGCCGATTTCTTGGCGGCGCCCAAGCAAAAGACGTTGGATTCGGACCTCGCGGTGGCGATGTCCATGAGCATCTACGAGCGCTACAGCCAAGGCACGTCGGAAGAGACGCAGGCGAAGTTTGACCGCGGCTACCGCCTCTTTGTGCGCGGCTTGCGCGAGCTCATGCCCAACAAGGCGTGGTACCCCGACGCCAACTCCACAATGCGCCTCACCTACGGCCCTGTGGGCGACTACAAGCCCGCCGACGCCGTGCACTACGACTTCGTGACGACGGCCAACGGCATCCTCGAAAAGAAGGACAACAGCAACCCCGAATTCATCGTGCCTGAGCGCCTCGAGCAACTTATCAAGGCGCGGGACTTTGGGCCGTACGCCGACGAGAGTGGCGAGTTGGTCGTGTGCTTCATCCACGGCACCGACATCACGGGCGGCAACTCCGGCAGCCCGGTGATGAACGCCGACGGCGACCTCATCGGCCTCGCCTTCGACGGCAACTGGGAAGCCATGAGCGGCGACATCGCTTTCGAGCACCAGCTCCAGCGCACCATCTCGGTCGACATCCGCTACGTGATGTGGATCCTCGACAAGTACGCAGGCTGCACCAACCTCATCGAGGAAATGGACTTCGTGTACGCAACGGACGAACCTGCCGACATGTTGGCTGAGCCCCAGCTCAGCGAGCCTGTGGGAGGCAAGTAATTCTCGGTGGAGCGGCGCGAGCGCGCCAAAAGAAACCCCGACTCTGGCTTAGGCCGGGTCGGGGTTTTTTCATGGTATCGAAGACAAACTCAGACCGCGTTCCGGCTCGCGTTGACGATGCCGTACATCGTTCGGATGATGAGCTTGCGCAGCTGGTCGGCAGGCCACGGGGAGTCGTCGCCGGAGGTGAGGCGTTCCATTTCTGTCAAGGCAAACTGCTGGATGACCAGAAGCGGCAGGATGATGCTGTCGCGCAGGCGGATGCTCTCTTTGATGGCGGGAACCGTTTCCATGAGCGTGGTTTGGCCTGTGATGGCGAGGACAAGGACGCGCGTGCGCTCGTATTCCTCGTGCACCGTGTTCCACAGGTCGCCGAAGCGCGGGTGCGAAGTCAGGTGAGCCGTGAGGCGGAAATCGCACTTGGTCATGGACTGCATGGAG
>JBDQOS010000116.1:0-2742 GCA_040261075.1 Flavobacteriales bacterium | reverse complement strand
GTTCTGCGAACATCCAAAGTGGTGGGCAATCCAAGCTCTCCGCGATCGTCCACGGATTTTGGCTGCTGCTCGCGGTGTTTGTCCTGCCCGACCTCCTAAACATGATTCCACTTGCGAGCTTGGCAGCCATCCTGCTCGTCGTTGGCTACAAACTGGCCAAACCCGCCACGTTTGTTCGCATGGCAAAGCACGGCGGTCGGCAATTCGTGCCGTTTGTCATCACCGTAATCGCAATCGTGATGACGGATCTTCTCACGGGCATTGGCATTGGGTTGGCCAGCGCCATTGTGGCCATCCTCTGGGACCACTACAAGCGCCCTCTTGAGGGCCTTGAACGTGACGACGAAGGCAAGCGATGCGTCTTGACGTTGGGCCGAGAAGTGACCTTTTTGCACAAGGCCGGCATTCGTCAAGCACTTGCCGACCTTCCAGAAGATTACCACGTTGAAGTGGATGCTCGCTCAGTCACGACCATGGACCCGGACGTGGACGACATCCTGGCTGACTACCAGAAAAAAGCCCAAGATCTGGGCTTGGACTTCACCATCCACCGGCAAGCCCAATAGATCAAGCCACAGAGATCAGGACTTGGCCCCTCGGGTGAGCTCGCGAAGCTTTCGCATTTCGAGGTCGTCCAACGGGCGGTACTTCCCTGCGGGCAAATCCCCGAGTTCGACGTTCATGATGCGCACGCGCTTCAGGCGTCGGACTCGGTAGCCCAATTCCTCACACATCCGACGAATTTGCCGGTTCAACCCCTGTTTGAGGATGATCTTGAACGATTGCGCTCCCGTCGCTTCCACTTCGCAAGGCAGGGTCACCGTGTCCAAAATGGCCACTCCTGAAGACATCTTTTGCACGAATTCCGGAGTGATTGGCCCGTTGACCGTCACGTGGTATTCCTTTTCGTGACCGTAACGTGCACGAAGAATGTCGTTGACGATGTCCCCGTCGTTGGTCAAGAAAATCAGCCCCTCGCTCATCTTGTCTAGCCGGCCAATCGGGTAGATGCGCGTCGGGAAATCGATGGCGTCGATGATGTTGTCCTTCTCGCGTCGCGTGTCGGTGGTGCAAACGATGCCCACCGGCTTGTTGTACGCAATGACGATGCGCTCTTGGTCCGAAGTCGCCACGTCCACCCCGTCGACCGCCACCCGATCGCCGGGCTGCACACGAGTCCCCATTTCCGGAACGACCCCGTTGATGGTGATGCGTCCTTGCTCGAGCAAGGCGTCTGCAGCACGACGAGAGCAATGCCCCACCTCGCTGAGGTACTTGTTGATTCGGGTTCCTTGGGGTGCGTCGTTGCTCATGGTCGCCAAAGGTCGTGAATGCCACTTCGCGGTGCAATCCGCGACGTAACTTCGAAACGTGAATCTCGCAGACAGCACCAGCTCCCCCTTTCACCTGGTCCCGCCTTCTTCCTTGGCTGGCATCAAAGGCCTGGAATCACTCAAACGCGAGGCACGTGCTTTCTTGGACTTGATGGCCGAGGATTCTGTGGCAGGAGCCTGGATTCCGGACGTCACGACTCGGTGGAATGAAATTGAATTAGAAATTCAAGAAACAGGCACTTACACCCACACAAAGAAAGAGTTAACATTCGGATGTAGAGTTGCTTGGCGCAACTCGAACCGGTGCATTGGAAGGCATTTTTGGAGAACCCTCCACGTCAACGACGCCCGAGACTGCACCTCGCGTGAACAGGCCTTGGCCCACCTCAACAGGCACGTCAACGACGCCTTCAACGGGGGCCAAATCGCCAACGTCATCACGGTGTTTCCTCCTTGGCGACCGGGCATCCCCCACCCCTGGCGAATGCTGAACCACCAACTCGTTCGTTATGCCGGATTCCAGAATGAGGACGGCAGCGTGCTGGGAGACCCTGACAGCGTGGAGCTGACCAAGTATTGCCTCGAACAAGGCTGGAACCCAAGGAAAAGCCCTTGGACTCCTCTTCCGTGGGTTCTGCTTGAGGACGAGAAACCCTTGCTGCCTCACGACCCGTTCGAGACAGATGGACTTTCCCCGCACGAGGTGGAGATCGTCCACCCCGACTATCCCCAAACCTCTGCGCTCGGGCTTCGCTGGTACGCCGTACCCATTTTGGCCGACATGGCGCTGAAGATTGGCGGAATTGTTTACCCCCTCGCTCCGTTCAACGGCCACTACCTGAGCACGGAAATCGCTGCGAGAAACTTGGTGGACCCCGACCGCTACAACGCCCTTGAATCTTGGGCCAAAGCCTGTGGCATTGACACCAAGAACAAGCGAAATCTTTGGAAAGACGAAGCTTTGGTTCGCTTGAACCAGGCGTTGATTCACAGCTTCGATGCGGCGAGCATCACCGTGGGCGACCACCACGAATTGGGGCGTGCTTTTGAACAATGGTGTCAAGCAGAACAAAAGCAGGGGCGCGACGTGCCAGGCGACTGGTCGTGGTTGACGCCTCCGATGTCCGGGAGTTTGACCCCGCAATACCACAGGAACTTCAACAACTCGGTCGTCACACACACGAACTTCTTCTACCAGGAACCCGCCTCGGTTCGGGGATTGAAGTTCAGCTCGACCGCAAAAGACACGCACCGCTTGCTTGCGGGGGACGCTTTGGCCGAAGACGTCGTCCCGAAGAAATGCCCCTTCACCTCCCTTGGAAAACACCTTCAATCCCTTTGGAAATGAACAGCCACGAAATTGATTACACGCTCTACGGCGACGACTTGCAAGCCGTTGAAATTGAAT
>JBDQOS010000115.1:0-11470 GCA_040261075.1 Flavobacteriales bacterium | reverse complement strand
GCGGACGTCCTTCCCTGCAGCCGCCACGATGGGGGCAATTCGTCGGGAAGGCTGTCCAGGAAAGCCGTGGCTTCGAGGCGGTCGGCATCCCCCAGTGAAACGTGCTTCGAGGTGACGGCCCCACGTGTTTCAAAAACGGGCTTGAGGGCGAGTGGGCGCATTGGTTCAAGGCTTTCACTCGAGGTTCGCGCCCAAGGGGCCTCGAGCCAAAACTGGTCGCAAGCGATCCAGGTCCCCAGAAGCACAAGCCACATTCCAGCCCAATGAACCCAAGGTCGAGCGTTGGTCCAGGACGTCATGGAGCGAGTTGAGGAATCAGCAGCGGAAGTCCGGGTTGGATGTCATCCCACACGCCGTTTTTTGCCGACAGGCACCCGGGCGGAACGCCGTACGTGCGCGAAATGCTGTACACGGTCTCGCCCGCTTGCACCACGTGAACGTGAGGGAGGGCAAAATTCTCCATGAGCCGAAGCCCCGTGCGTACCGCCTTTGCCCAAGCCTCGAAGGGCCATTCCGACTCGCTGGTGCGGTGGGCGAAGGCGAGGAAGTCTTCTGGAGAATCCTCCGGCGACAAAGCGTCGAGGAAGGAGTGGGCGTCACGCCCGCTTGCGACTTGGGCTTGAAAAGGATTGGAGGCCCCGCTCCAAAGCGCCACGTAGGCCAAGCTTGGTGGGAGGGAAGCCTGCTCGGCATGCGCTTCGAGTTCCGGAAGGAGGGGTGCCCAGACCTTCCACACCTGGGTGAGGGTACGAAACCCTTCGGCTCGCCAGGTTTGGAGCTCGTCGCCGGCGTCAGGCCAAGTGGCTTCCCACGCCATTTCGACCTCGTCAGGCACACGTATGTCCACGCGGAAGGCCAAATCAACCTCCGAACATCCGTCCGCCAATTGAGACCGTGCACTGGGCACCACCGCTCCCCATGAGGCCATGATAGCGAGGAGGTTTTTCGTCAGTTTTCGGAAGCCGGCGTTCATAAAAAACAATCGATCGAGTCGGCAAGGTATTTGGTCCATCCGGAAAGGCTGACCTCGGCTTGCCTCTTTTCTCCCAACGCCTTTCGAAAGTTCTCAAGAAAGTTGGGGTCGAGTGAAAATAAGTTCGACGAACGGTAGGAATCTCTCGATGTGTTATGTAAATTAGATATCGAAGGTCCATCTGAACATTGGAGGACCTCGTTGTGAATCGTAGTGGAGCACCGGCAACGGCGGGTGCTCCATTTTTCTTGCGATGAACTTGCGGGGCGTGGAAAGGGTTACCCCGGCATGCAGGAACTCCGCACTTCTCTGGTACTTCCCATCTCGCTGGACGAGGCATGGGCCTTCTTCAGTGTCCCGGACAACTTGGACGAAATCACGCCGCCGGACATGGGGTTTGAGATCTTGACCAAGAACGAGAAGCGCACCTACGCAGGCCAAATCATCCGCTACCGCGTCCGCCCCTTGTTCAACATCCCCATGACGTGGGTCACGGAGATCACGCATTGCGAGAAGGGGAAGTACTTCGTGGACGAACAGCGCTTTGGGCCTTATGCGATGTGGCACCACCAACACCATTTCAAGGCCGTGGAAGGCGGAGTCCAAATGGACGACATTCTGCACTACAAACTCAAGGGCGGGTGGCTCGGCGCGGTGCTGACCGGCTGGCTGGTTCACGGTCGTGTGCGCGCGATTTTTGAGCACCGGTCCAAGGTGCTGCTGGAGCGATTCGGCGGGCAGGACTTGGGCTAAAAATTCCTTGGCTCAAAAACGGGGCGGAGCTGTCGTCCCCGGGCCTTATTGGCAGAGCACGTTGGCGGCCCACGCCGCCATCAGCAGGTCGGGCTTGACCTTCGATTCAAAGCCCAAGGAGGTGATGTAGCCCGAGCTGGCGCTGACGAGTTTGTGGCTGGCGTACTTGCTGTCGCTGTTGAAGTCGAGGTCGATTTGGTGAACGCGCAGCCCGCATTCTTCGAGAATGAGGTTGGCCAACGCCACGGACCGTTCGGTTTCACCCCAGAGCTTGGTCCACATGTCGGTGATCTTAGGCAACCGCTCGCGGCGGTAAATCACGTGCGCGCCGTTGTTGGGGAACCGGAACACGACCGTCGTGACGTAAACCGTGTGGCGCTTGTGGTTTTGGGAGTCGCAGCCCACGTGGACTTGCACGTCAGATTCTCCGGTCATCGCGGTGATGTAGTCGCACACGTCGTGCTTCAACCGACCTCCCATGACCGTGAATTTCCTGTGGCTCTCCTCCATGGCCTTCAAGCTAGCCAGAGGAAAGGGCAAAAAAAAGCAGGGCCGCGGCCCTGCTTCTTCGTCTTATGCACAATCTGTGGATGACTCGCCGTTTCCGCCACTTCAGCGGCGGCGGACTTCACCGTTTCTTAACGCTCGAGCGCCACGTCGATGAGGTGACGAACGTGGGCGCGGTGCGCTCGGGTCAGGCCGTCAGGCGACGACGCATCGCGCTGCTGGCGGTCGATGCGACGCAGCTGCGCGAGGACCGCGCTTTGCGCCACCCCGTTCAACCGCGACTTGGCGTCCAGTGCTTTGATGAGCGCCTCGACGTACATCAGCTGCAGTCCTTGGCGGTACGTGTTCACCGAGGTGCGCAAGTCTGCTTTGAACATCATGTCAGTCAGGTCGTCCATGTACTCGGCGAGGTCGTAGGTGTTGCCGTACAGCCCGCTGTCAAGGACGCGCATCAGCACGTTGGGGTGGACGAGGTGGGCCATGGCGGCACGCTGGGCGCTGGCCACGCGCGCGTGAACCTTGGGGTCCTCCCCGCCACCAAAGAACCCAAACCCGCGACGCTGCGCCTGCAGGTAGGCCAACACGTCGGCTTGGGCCTCAAAGGCATCCGGCGCAAAGGCGTAGGTGGCCAGGGCCTTCATCGCGGCTTTTTGGTCGGCCTCCGACACGGGTGTGTAGGGGGCGGCGCCGTCGAGTTGGGCCGGGGTGGCGCGGTTGTAGCGTACGCCTGCGATTTGGCGGGTCATGATGCGGAGCTGGGTCGCGTATTCGCCGGTCAGGGCATAGTACGCGCGAAGCACCTCTTGGTGGCTGTCCACGCCCGGGGCGAAGTTCTCGACCAGGGTAGGGAGGAGGTCGTTGACGAGTTCGCAACGCTCGGCGGCGTACGCCACGGGATCGCTGCTCAGGTCGTAGATGTTCACGTCAGGGTTGATGCCACGGCCGGTGCCGCGCATGTCGTCCGCGTCGTTGCCAAACTGCAGCAGCGGATCTGTCGAGCGCTCCAAAATCGCGCTCAACCGCGCCGCCTCGGCGTCCGCGTCGTCAAGTCCCACGCTGTATCCGTACTCAATCACCCACTTGTCGTAGGGGCCGGGGCTGTCGTCGTAGAAGCGCGTTTGCTCCGCCTTGTTGCGGGCGAAGTTGATCGACGGGTACTCCATCACGGAGTTGCACATGCCGTTCTCGGCCACCTTCGCAGCGTCCTTGAGTTCATCCGGCGACAGCATCGTGCTGGCGTGCATGTTGTGGCTCATGCCGAGGGTGTGTCCAACCTCATGCAAGACGAGGCGGTGGAGGGTTTGGCGCACAAACTCCGCGTGCTCTTCGTCCGTGAAGTTGTAGGCGCGCATGGCGGCGGCGGCAAGCAAGCTGTTGCGGCCCATCACGGTGCCGGCGTGGCAGCGGCTCATCTGCTCGGCCAAAATTTCACGCGACGAGCGGCCTTCCATTTCGGCGTCGAGCGCCGCGTACTCCTCGTCCATGGCCTCTTCAATCATGCCCGCCTTGGAGAAGACCTCGGCACGCCAAAGGCGACCGACCATCCCCCCGTACTCAAGCATGATGTCCGCGCCGAGGATTTCTCCTGTGCGTGGGTTCACAAAGCTGGGACCGTAACCTGAGAACGGGGGCGAAGGGGAGGCGGTCCAACGCAGCACGTTGTAGCGCACGTCGCCGGCGTCCCAGTCCGCGTCGTCGGGCTGGATCTTGACCACCACGGCGTTTTTGAATCCGAGGGGCTCAAAAGCCTGGTTCCACTTCTCGACGCCCGCCTTGATGATGGGGCGGAACTCCTTGGGGGTCGTGTTTTCAATCCACCACGTGATGGGCTCCACCGGCTCGGACATGGCAGCCGAGGGGTCCTTCTTTTCGAGGCGCCAGCGGTGAATCATGTCGCGCCACGGCGCAGCACTCACTCCCGTGAGGTCGTCGACTTCCGTGGTGAAGAATCCGATGCGCGGGTCGTCTGCACGCGGCGTGAACCCTTCGTCAGGCATGGGCAACAACGCGTGGCGGTAGCCCACGGTGACGTAGCGCCCGTCTTCGAATTCAGGCCCGCCCACGGACGGACTTCCGTGGTCGTAGACGTAGTCCACGGACAATTCCGTGTTGGATGGGTAGTTGGCGACGTCGACGACCTTGCTCTTGGCTTTGCTGAGCTTGCCGAGCGCTGACTTGGCGCCGGGGCGAGAGGGAGGCTTGACCATTTGGAGGTCCTCGCTCAGGAACAACCCGTCCGCGGAAATCACCACACCCGTGCTGTCCTCGGCCTCAATCTTGACGCTGGCAAGAATGGGGGTGTTGAGGTTGGCGTCCGCGGCCTTGCTCAACGCATTCGCGGGATCCACGTGGAAATTGGTGTTCTCCGCATGCACCTCGAGCTGCCCAAAGTGACGGTGGAACGTCACCACCTTGCTTCCGCGGTAGCTCCCACGGAAAAATCCGCTCTGCACCACGCCGTCTTCGACTTGCGAGAAGTAGATGAACTCGCTGTCCATGGCGCCCGCAGGCACGTGCATGTACATGTCGCCTTTGACCGTGTCCTGGTAGAGGTTGAACAACCCTTCCTCAATTCGGAAATCCTTGGTGAATTCGGAGACGGTTTTCACCGCGTCCTTTCCGCCTTTCTTCTTGCCGTCCACCTGTTCGATGTCGCCTTTCTTTCCCTTCTTTTTCTTGCCTTTTTGGGCCCAACCTTCTGTCGGCATCACGCTCAACAGGGTGGCGGCGAGGGAGAGGGCCGCCCAGCTTGCAGTACGTTTCATGGGCGACAAGGTACGTCGCGGCAGGTGGGATTGGGACCCTCCCGGCCACAGGAGAGGCGAAAAATGCGTATCTTATGCTTCCCAAATCAAGATTGGCCATGAAACACTTTTTCACTTTGCTTTTCGCCGCGGCTGTGTGCTTGACGGCATCGACGACAGCTCCCGCCCAATCCATCACGGTTCCCTACAACCCCGACGGCGACGCCAACGGCCTCATCGGTGTGACGGACCTTCAAGACTTGCTGTCCACGTACGGGGGCGCGTTTGCCCCAGGAGCCATCGTGGTTGATTCCATTGAACTGGGAGAAGTGCTGGCGTCTTTGCAAGCCCAAATCAGCGCGTTCCGTTGCGGTGACGACGTCTTGCATGAAGGCTACTGGTACAACACGACGTCCATCGGAGGTCAGTGTTGGTTCGCGGAGAACGTCCGATACCTGCCTGAAGTGAGTCCTTCCTCAGCGGGGAGCGACGTGGATCCGCATGCCTACGTGTACGATTACCAGGGCACGGATGTCGATGCGGCCCAAAACACGATCGAGTACCATCAGTTTGGCGCGTTGTACAATTTCCCTGCGGTGCAGCAGTGGAACCTTTGTCCTGAGGGCTGGCATGTGCCCACGGATTTGGAGTGGACCGAAATGACCAACAGCCTAGGTTCGGAGCAGTTTGCTGGCAACCTGATGAAGGCGGGGTACGGCGACGCTTGGGTTGGAACCAACCTCAGCGGTTTCTCAGGTTTGCCGGGCGGCACCCGCATCTTCTACAGTGGAAGCTTTGACTTCGCTGGGGTCAACGGTTACTGGTGGAGTTCCTCGCCCGGTAGTTCCCCCATTGCGTGGCACCGGCTCCTGAGCAGCAACAGCGAGAATGTCGGCCGCACCATGGACTTTCAGCGGAGCGGCTTTTCTGTCCGTTGCGTCCGGGATGCCGAGTGAGCGCAGCGAGCGAGTGTTAATCTCTTAAATCTTGGCCTTGCGCAGCAAGGCTCGAGGGGAAGAGCCAAAAAAATCCCGGCCGGGCAGGTCGGGATTTTTTTCGCGGTGGAAGGACAGGGTCACTTGAAGCCCCGCAGCTTTTTGACGGTCTCGTAGGCGTCTTGGACTTCGAGGAAGCGCGCCTCGGCCTGCTTGGCGTAGGCTTCGCCCATGTCCCGGACCTTGTCGGGGTGGAATTTCAACGCGAGGCGTCGGTAGGCCTTTTTGACGTCCGCGTCGCTGGCGTCTCGGGAGACTTCGAGCACCGTGTAGGGGTCGGGCTTGTCGCTGTGGAACGGCGCCTCGATGGAGGCGCGGTCTTTGTCGCTGATGCCCAGGGCGGCGGCCATGCGGCGGATGAGCTCGACTTCCCTCGGATCGACGTTGCCGTCGGCTTGGGCGATGCCGAAGAGGTACTGAAGGAGCAGGAGGCGCTTGGCATGGGGCATGTGGGCCCGAATCTGCATGCACACGCCGCGCACGTCCACCGGATTTTTCAGCGCTTCGCGGAGGGCGAGGGTCAGCTGCTCGGCTTGGGCTTGCCCAAAGTTGGTGCGGAAGAACTGCTTGACGTAGTCGAGCTCCGACTTCAGCACGCGCTCGTCGGCCTGCATGACGGCTGCGCTCAAGACGACCATGCTCAGGGCGAAATCGCCGGCGCGGGTGGGGCGTGCCGTCGACCGTCCGCCCCGTCCGCCTCGCCCGTGATGCCCGCCGGCCGCGCCGACGTCCATGGCGAGGCTGTCGTCCGAGAACATCTTGCCGAGCCAGTAGCCCAAGACGCCGCCGATCGGACCCCCCAGGGCCCAACCGACGGCGCCTCCAATCCACTTGGTGTACGACATCAGGCCTGTTCCAGTTGGGCGAAGCCCTCGGCGATGAACGCCGTCAGCTCTTCGCCTTCGAGCAGGCCTTGCGACAGGCGCGCGAGGTTGGCGGCGCGCTTGGCCATGCTGGTGCGCTTCGCCTCGTCCGCTTCGTTAAGCAGGGCAGAGGCGAGGGGGTGGTTGGCGTTCACGGTGACGTCGTAGCTGTCGGGCATGTCGCCAAACATCTGAAAGCCTCCGCCGCCCACGGCTTGCTGCTCCTTCATGCGGCGCATGAACTCCGACTGGGTGATGACCAGCGGCGCCGCAGTGGGCGACATGGGGGCGAACTGCACCTTGTACGACTCGCCGGGGAACGCGCCTTCGAGGACGGGCTTGAGGGTTTCCTCTTGCTTCTCGTCGAGGGCGGAGCTGAGCTCTTCGTCCTTTTCAATGAGCTTGTCGGCGATGTCGGCGTCGACGCGCTTGAATTGCAGGTCGGTGTGGGTTTGCTCGAGCTTGCCCACGACGTGGGCGGCGAGCGGACCGTCCATCACGAGCACCGTGTAGCCACGGTCCGTGGCTTCTTTCACGTAGCTGTGCTGGAGGCGCGCGTCGGGCGTGTAGGGCAGGATGACCTTGTCGTGCTTGTCTTTTTGGGTTTCGCCAACAACCGCCATCAACTCCTCGTGCGTGTGGCACTTGCCGGTCGTGTCCTTGTAGAGGAAGAACTTTTGGGCGCGCTCGGCGAACTTTTCGTCGGTGAGCATGCCGTACTCCACGAAGACGCGCAGGTCGTCCCACTGGGCCTCAAACGCCTCGCGATCCTTCTTGAACATCTGCGCGAGCTTGTCGCTGACCTTCTTGCTGATGTGGCCGGAGATCTTCTTGACGTTGGCGTCCTCTTGGAGGTAGGAGCGGCTGACGTTCAAGGGGATGTCCGGCGAATCGATCACGCCGTGGAGCAGCGTCAAGAAGTCGGGGACGATGTTCTCCACGTTGTCCGTGATGAACACCTGGTTGGAGTAGAGGTGGATGCGGTTTTTCTGCAGGTCCATCTGCTTCTTCAACTTGGGGAAGTAGAGGATGCCCGTCAGGTTGAAGGGGAAGTCCACGTTGAGGTGGATGTGGAACAGCGGGTCCTCGAAGTTCATGGGGTAGAGGTCCCGGTAGAATTCCTGGTAGTCTTCGTCGGCGAGGTCTGCGGGCTTCTTGGTCCAGGCGGGCTCCGTCTTGTTCACCACAAACGGCACGTCCACGCTGACCTTCTTCACGTTCCCTTCGTCGTCCTTCGCCCCTTCGGGGTCGTCGACGTACTCCGACTTGGTGCCTTGCACGATCTCCACCGGCATGAACTTGCAGTACGTGTTCAGGATCTCGCGAATGCGGCCCTGTTCGAGGTATTCCTTCGCGTCGTCGGTGATGTGCAGCACGATGTCCGTGCCGGCCGTGTCCTTGCTGACGTCTTCGAGGGAGAAGTTGGGCGAACCGTCGCAGCTCCACTTCACCGCTTGGCTGCCTTCGCGCTGGCTGAGCGTGACGATGTCCACCTGCTTGGCCACCATGAAGGCCGAGTAGAACCCAAGCCCAAAGTGACCAATGATGGCCTGCTTCGCGTCGGCGTCCTTGTACTTCTCCAGGAATTCGGTGGCGCCGGAGAACGCGATTTGGTTGATGTACTTGTCGATTTCCTCGGCGGTCATGCCAATGCCCGCGTCGCGAACGGTCAGCGTGCCGGCCTTCTCGTCAAGGACGACCTCGACCTGAGGCGTGTCGGTGATTTCGCCGATCTCGCCGAGCTGGGCGAGCATGGTGCGCTTTTGGGTCGCGTCCACCGCATTGGAGACGAGTTCACGCAAGAAGATTTCCTGGTCGCTGTACAGGAATTGCTTGATGATTGGAAAGATGTTGTCGGTCGTGACGTTGATCGTGCCTTGTTGTGCCATGGCGTGGTCTGGTTTTTTTCAGTCAAATCAAAAAGGACGCCCCGCAACCGCGAGACGTCCTTCCCTTGTCAATTCCCGTGCCACCTGCGAAATCAGGAGCAGGGCTGTCAAATTCGTCAGGCCCCGGGCCTGACGTGATGACATCGTGTCAGTGTTGAATGACGACGCGAAGGGCGCGACCGTCCTCCATACGCAGCACGTACGTGCCCGCTTCCAGGCCACTCACGTCGAGGGTGGTTTGGCCCGGTTGGAGCCATTCACGGCCCGCATCGCGTCCTTGGGCATCGAGCCACAACGCTCGCACAGGGGCTCGGCCTTCCCACTGCACATGCAGTCGATCGTGGGCTGGCGTGGGGTAAGCCGAGAGCGAAAGGGCCGTTTCAGGCATTTCGATGCCCGTCGGCTGAATGGGGTTGAAGACGTACCCGGTGCCTTCGCTGGGCCACGTGTTTCCCCAACCCTGGGCGCCTCCGTACACCCACCCGTAGATGTCGTTGGTCGTCTGGAATGCAGGCGCGTCGGCCTCGCCTTCGGCCATGAGGAGGGTGCCGGAATACGAATAAGGGTCGAAGTTGCCGATCAGCCCCGCGCTGTTGAGGAAGCCGTCTGCCAACAATGCAAAATCGGTGACGGTGTTGGGCCCGTAGTGGTAGGTGATGGTTCCTGTTTCGTGAAGCCAAACTTGGTACGTGGCGCGCTGAGTCGCTTGCACCACGGTGTCCTCAAAGTTGTACACCTCGGGGTAAAAGCCCACGTTGTGGTACTCCACCTTGAACACACGGTTGGGGGCCTCGCCTTCCAGGGTGTGGCGGATTTCACTCACGTCCTGTCCGGTGGAATCGGCAGGCGCCACGTCGCAGATGTCGGAAAGCACGGGCGCAATCAAGTGGCTGGCTTGTCCCGCGCCGAAGATCATCTCGCCGACGTTGGCCGTCGCAAGAAACGTGCACGTGTCTCCCCAAATCACCATGTCAAAGGGAATGGGCAGCATCTCTTCGGGGTCGTCCCAACCCCATTCGAGATCCAGCAACGAGTACTCTTCAAGCGGGGCGTAGGGTTGAGAAATGAGTTCCGTGGTGTAGGGAGCCTCTTGGCCCCAAGTCAAGGTGAGGAGTGCCATGGCCACTCCAGTGGAGATCAGGTGTTTCATGAAGCGAAGGTATTCGGTCTGAATAAATTAGAAGTTGGGACGCAGCCCGTATTCGTTGTGGAAGTTTTCGATGTGTTCAACGACTTCTTCCGGACTGTCGGCAAGACGGAAGAGCTTGTGGTCAAACTCACCGATGGTTTTGTACTTCTTCAGCATGACCTCCTCAAACCATTCCAACAACCCGCTCCAAAATGAGCTGTCGTACAGCACGATGGGCTGCTTGTCGATTTTCTCGGTTTGGATCAGCGTCAAGGCCTCAAAGAGCTCGTCCATCGTGCCAAACCCGCCGGGCATCACCACAAACGCTTGGCTGTACTTCACAAACATGACCTTGCGCACGAAGAAGTAGTCGAAGTGCAGGTTGGTCTCGCCGTTGATGTACTCGTTGTGGCTCTGCTCAAACGGCAGCTCGATGTTCAAGCCCACCGACACGCCTTCCCGGTCTTGCGCTCCACGGTTTCCGGCCTCCATGACGCCGGGGCCGCCTCCGGTGATGACGCCGTAGCCGGCGTCGACCAAGGCCGCGGCCACGGCACGTGCGGCCTTGTAAGTTTCGGTTTCAGGTCCGGTTCTCGCAGAACCGTAAATGCTGACACACGGACCGATGCGTTGCAGAGTTTCGTACCCCTCCACAAACTCGCTCATGATCTTGAAGATCGACCAGCTGTCGTTGCTTTTGATCTCCGACCAGGACAATTGAGGATGTTTCTTCATTCTGCCCAAGATGCACCAAAACCGACAAACCTCGCCGAAGATGTGGAAAACTGAGCCTACTTGAGCAGGGGGGCGAGGAAGCGGCCGGTGTGGCTTTCCGCAACCTTGGCGACCGCCTCGGGGGTGCCTTGGGCGACCACGGTCCCGCCGTCTTTGCCGCCTTCGGGCCCGACGTCCACGAGGTGGTCGCAGACCTTGAGCACGTCGAGGTGGTGTTCGATCACCACGACCGTGTTGCCCTGGTCGACGAGCTTGTGCAGGACATCAATGAGCATTTGGACGTCCTGGAAATGGAGTCCCGTGGTGGGTTCGTCGAGGATGTAGAGGGTGCTTCCCGTGCCGACGCGCGCCAATTCGGAGGCGAGCTTGACGCGTTGCGCCTCGCCGCCGCTCAGGGTGGTGCTCTGCTGGCCGAGGGTGATGTAGCCCAGGCCGACCGCTTGAAGGGTGGAGGTGATGCGGTGAATCTTGGGGATGGCCTCAAAGAACGCGTGCGCGTCGTCGACCGTCATCTCGAGGACGTCGGCGATGCTTTTTCCGCGGTACCGCACTTCGAGCGTCTCGCGGTTGAAGCGCTTGCCCCCGCAAGCTTCGCACGGCACGTGGACGTCCGGCAAGAAGTTCATCTCGACCGTTCGGACGCCGGCACCTTTGCAGGTTTCGCAACGCCCGCCGGCGACGTTGAAGGAGAAGCGACCTTTTTTGTAGCCTCGGATTTTGGCCTCGGGAAGGAGGGTGAACTGCGTCCGAATCAGGTCCATCAGCCCAGTGTAGGTCGCCGGATTGGAGCGCGGCGTGCGGCCGATGGGGCTCTGGTCAATGGCGATGCATTTGTCGACGTGCTGAAACCCGTTGATGGTCTTGTGGGGCAGCGGGATGCGG
>JBDQOS010000114.1:0-3504 GCA_040261075.1 Flavobacteriales bacterium | reverse complement strand
GAACATGGTGCCGTTCGACACCCGCTCGCCCTTCGTCACCTCAGGGATGCGTGTCGGAACCCCCGCCGTCACGACCCGCGGCCTCGTCGAGTCCGACATGGTTGAGCTCGTGGAGTGGATGGACGCGGTCATCCAAGCCCCTGAAGACGAGGCGGTCATCCAGCACGTCGGCGACGCGGTTCGGGCCAAGTTCTCGGCGTACCCGTTGGTGGGGTGAGTCTCAATCGGATCTTGGAGTCCGTCGATTTCACGTTCGGAAGAGGTTGGAGGGAGGTGTATTTTGCGGCGTGAGCGAGTACAAGCAAACTCTACCCCCGGGTTCAAATTTACCAGAGGCTTTGGTGGATTTGTCGACGCTGCCGCTGGATTTTCGATTCGTGGTAATGCAAGCTTCCTTGCTTGCAGGCATTGTATTCTTCCCAAACTCCGTCGTTGGCGCGGCGATGTCTTTGGGGATGTTGATCCTGTGGAAGCGTTGGAGCAGTTGGCGTGAAGCGGTCGTGGCGGTGTTCATTGTGGCCTGCGTCCTTGCGAGTTCGCGTGCCGGGGGATTGCAGTACTGGAAAATGCTGCGGTTGTTTTTTGCGGCTTTGGTGTTTTGGGAATTCCTGCGGAAGTTGAAAGAAGGAACGGTGGTGGATCGCCGCCATGCCATTGGCTTTGCCACGGTGGTCGTGTTGTGCACCGGCATTCCTGCCTTGCTCGCCCAACACGTCGCAGAAGGTCTCGAAGAAGCGGTTTTGCTTTCTTCCATGTGGACGGCCATGTTGGTCTTGGGAAGTACGGCGACTCAGGAGGAGACGTCGCGCCGCCTTTCGACCCTGGTGCACGTGGGCCTTGTGGTTGTTGCGGTGTCCGTGGCGGGGCGTTTTGCCGTTTACGACTTGAGTCATTTGAACGGACGGTTTCGCGGCGTTTTTGGCAACCCCAACGAATTCAGCCACTGGTGGCTGGGGTTGTTTGTGTTGGGTCTGGTGGCTTCGAACAACCACAGAAACCCGCGTGTTCTGGCGACGCTGATGGCGACCGCGCTGTTCTATTATTGGAGTGGAACACGAGGAGCCCTTCTTGCCGCCCTTTTCGCCTTCGGAGGGTGGATGTTGGAGAGCATTCGTTCGACGTTTTTCGCCCAAATGACGAGGGTCCTCCTCTGGGGTGCGGGCATCCTGGCGTTGACCTCTGTGTCGACAGACGCGTTGCTTGAATTTTTGCCAGAGCAAGTGGTTCGCGAGGAAAGCCTCGAGGCAGGGGGAGGGCGACTTTTGGCCTGGGAGCATGCGGTCGATCAGATCAAATCACGCCCTTGGCTCGGATCGGGAGGCGGAGCTGAGGAGCGCTATTTCCGTGAGAATTACTCCTACTTTGCGATGCAAAACCACCAAGGGTTGAGTCACAACAGTTGGCTGGCCTTCGCCATGAACTACGGCATCCCCGCGACGCTGATTCTTTTCATCACCTTGCTTGTGCGATTGGGGTTGACTCGGAGAAACGTGCTCTTGGTGGGGTTGGTTCCCTTCGTCGTTTCCTTTACCGTGGAGGGTTGGCTTACCGCTCCCATGAGCGCAAGTTCCCCGATGCTCTTTTTTGTCGGCGGTCTTCTTGCGTCGGTCTCCCAATTCAGACCCGCCGGTTAGATTTGGTGCAAAGTCACCCAACTACCCCGGCCGCCACGGTGAGGTGGGTGGAGGGGTCGACGAGGATGAATGAGCCGGTGCTGCGGTTGTCTTTGTAGCCGTCGGTGAGGAGAGGTGAGGCGGTTTTGATGCGGACCCGAGCCATGTCGTTGACGCCGATGGTGACATCTTCTTCCACGCGGTGGAGGGTGTTGATGTCAATGCGGTAGAGAACCTCGGTGATCTTCGCCTGAACGTCGCGGGTGGTGTGGCGCAGGACGTAGCGCGTGGCGGGGTTGAGCGGCGCTTCGCTGAGCCAGCAAATGCGCGCGTCGAGGGCTTGGGTGCTCTCGGGCTGGTTGTTGGCCCGAACGAGCATGTCGCCTCGGCTGAGGTCGATGTCGTCGGTGAGGGTCATCGTGACGCTCAAGGGAGGGAAGGCCTTGTCGAGTGGAGTGTCGCCGACGAGGATTTGGTCGACGGTGCTTTCCTTGCCGCTGGGCAGGGCAACGACTTTGTCGCCGGGCTTGAACACGCCGGAAGCGATGCGGCCGGCGTAGCCGCGGAAGTCGCGGTGGGCGTCGGTTTGGGGTCGGATGACGTACTGGACGGGGAACCGGCAATCCTGGAGGTTGCGGTCGGCGCCGACGTGGACCGTTTCAAGGTGGTGAAGGAGGGTGCCTCCGCCGTACCAAGGCGTGTTGTCGGAGCGGTCCACCACGTTGTCGCCGTGAAGGGCGCTGATCGGAATGAACTTGATGTCCGTGATGTCCAGGCGGGAGGAGAAGTCCTTGTAGGCCGCGACGATTTCGTTGAAGCGGTCTTCGCTGTAGTCCACCAGGTCCATCTTGTTCACGCAGACCACCACGTGGCGGAGGCCCAAGAGGGAGGCGATGAAGCTGTGACGGTGGGTTTGCTCGAGGAGTCCGTGACGTGCGTCGATGAGGATGATCGCGAGGTCGGCCGTGGAGGCGCCGGTCACCATGTTCCGGGTGTACTGGATGTGACCCGGGGTGTCGGCGATGATGAACTTGCGCTTGGGCGTGGCGAAGTAGCGGTAGGCCACGTCGATGGTGATGCCCTGTTCGCGCTCCGCTTTCAGGCCGTCGGTGAGGAGGCTGAGGTCGGTGCCGTCGATGCCTTTTTGGCTTGAGGCCGATTCCACGGCCTCGAGCTGGTCCTCAAAAATGCTTTTGCTGTCGTAAAGCAAGCGCCCAATGAGGGTGCTTTTGCCGTCGTCGACGCTGCCTGCCGTGGTGAATCGGAGGAGGCCGTTGTGGTCGGGGGTGGTTGCTGCTGCCATTGCTTCGTGCCTTCGCGTGTTCAACGTCACTGGTTAGAAATACCCTTCTTTTTTGCGGTCCTCCATCGCGCTTTCGCTGCGCTTGTCGTCCATGCGGCCGCCGCGTTCCGTGATTCGGGTGGCGGCGACTTCGTCGATGATTTTTTCGAGGGTGTCGGCGTCGCTTTCGAAGGCGCCGGTGATCGTGAGGTCGCCGAGGGTCCGGAAACGGACATGCATCGTCTCGGGCGTTTCACCTTCGCGGAGGTTGAGGTAGTCGGAGTGGGCGAGGATTTGGCCTGCGCGGCGAATGCACACACGATCGTGCGCGTAGTAGAGCGAAGGCAGGGCGATGTTCTCGCGGAGGATGTAGTTCCACACGTCGAGCTCCGTCCAGTTGTTGAGCGGGAAGACGCGGAAGTGCTCGCCGGGCGCGTGCATGCCGTTGAAGAGGTTCCAAAGCTCGGGGCGCTGGTTCTTGGGGTCCCACTGGCTGAAGTCGTCGCGGTGGGAGAAGAAGCGCTCCTTGGCGCGGGCCTTTTCCTCGTCACGACGGGCTCCCCCGATGCACGCGTCGAACTGGTGTTCTTCGATGGTGTCGATGAGGGT